>NZ_LZIX01000108.1:0-17805 GCF_001666955.1 Mycobacterium sp. E735
GAGCGCCTGACGATTGGCGGCCGCCCCGACCAGCGCGGCCGCCATCAAACCGGCCGACGCGGTCAGCATGAGCACTACGCTGCGCTCGTAGAGCAGCCCGCCCGCCAGCGCGCCCGCCATGATGCCCACCTGGAAAGCCGTCACGTAGAGCCCCGACGCCCCGTCGGGGTCGTCGGCGCCGCTGCGCATCGCCGCGGACTGCATCATCGGCGACACGGCGGTGGCCATCGCCCCCCACAGCACGATCGCGGCCGTCCCGATCAGGGCCGCGGCCGCGGCGGGGCGGCCGCCCAGTGCCAGCGCGGTCAGTACCACGAATGCGGCCGTCAAACCGGCCAGGCACCCGATGATCGCCCCCTTGGGCCTGCGGTCCAGCGGCCGCGCCACCAGGCCGACGGCTATCACCCCCGCCACGCCGTAGGCGGCCAGCACCCATGCCAGGTTCGGCCCCCGCACGCCGACGACCTCGCGGATGATCTCCACGATGTAGGTGTAGGAGACGAAGTGCCCGGTCACGCCGACCATGGTGATGATGCTGACGATGATCAGCCGGCGGTTGCGGTGGTGGCGGGACCGGGGGCCCACGCACTTCAGCTGGTCCTCGGTGAGCACCATCTCCGGCAGCAGCGCCCGCGCGGCCACCGTGACGATGACGGCCGCCACGGTCACACACACCACCGCCAGGCGCCAGCCCCACATCAGGCTCATGGCCGCCGTCAGCGGGCTACCGACCACCAGCGCCAGGCTGGTTCCGACGTAGATCGACATCGTCGCGCGGCCGGCGTGGCTCGGCGGTACCAGCCGCGTCGCGATCGGCGCGATGACCGACCACAGCAGCCCGTGCGTGATCGCGCACAGCACGCGACCGGCGGCCAGTACTTCGAAGGTGGGGGCCACCGCCGAGATCATCTGCGAGACGGTCAGGCAGGTCAGGCTCAGCACGAGCACCCGGCGGCGCGGCAGGTGCGCGGTCCAGCGCACCAGCGGAATCGTGGTCAGCGCCGCGACCAGGGCGTACCACGACAGCAGGGTCCCGACGAGGACCAGGCTGACGTGCAGGTTGCGGGCGATCGCCGGCAGCGCGCCGACGGGCAGGATCTCGGCGGTCACGTAGGTAAAGGCCGCCGCCGCCAGCACCACAAGCTGGGCCGCGACCCGTGGCGTCCACGTTCGGGCGGCAGCATTGGTTTCGGCAGTCATGGCGTCGGTATCGGCCGGGCTACCCAGTTCCTGGGTTGTCGCGCCTAATGCGATCACACTGCCTTACCGTACGGACCGCAACTACGGCTCCCCCCTTATCGGGGCCGTAATCCGGGTCTCAACTCGGTCACCAATCAGGAACGAACGAGGCGCGCGATGGCGGCGGAGGCCTCGGCGAGCTTCTGGTCGGCGTCGTCGCCGCCCTCGGCCACGGCGCGGGTGACGCAGTGGTTGAGGTGCTCGTCGAGCAAATTCAGGGCGACCGAACGCAGCGCGCTGTTGACCGCGCTGATCTGGGTGAGGACGTCGATGCAGTACTTGTCCTCTTCGATCATCCGCGCGATGCCGCGCACCTGACCCTCGATGCGCCGCAGCCGCTTGGCGTAGTTGTCCTTCTGCTGCGAATATCCGTGCGCGTTCGTCATCCTGTCCTTCACCCCTGCCCATCCACGCCCGCCGCGCGTGGCCGGGCCGGCGTCACGATTCCACTTTATACCCCGCCCGGGTATGACCCGCACATTTGCCGTCCGGCCTGTTCACGCATACTTGCAGGATGGCCACAACACGCGATGCGTCCGGAGTCACCGACATCAAACCGCGCAGCCGTGACGTAACCGACGGCCTGGAGAAGGCCGCCGCGCGGGGCATGCTGCGGGCGGTCGGCATGGGCGACGAGGACTTCGCCAAGCCGCAGATCGGGGTGGCGTCGTCGTGGAACGAGATCACGCCGTGCAACCTCTCGCTGGACCGGCTCGCCAAGGCGGTCAAGGAGGGCGTGTTCGCGGCCGGCGGCTTCCCGCTGGAGTTCGGGACGATCTCGGTGTCCGACGGCATCTCGATGGGCCACGAGGGCATGCACTTCTCACTGGTGTCGCGCGAGGTGATCGCCGACAGCGTCGAGACCGTGATGCAGGCCGAGCGCCTCGACGGCTCGGTGCTGCTGGCCGGCTGCGACAAGTCCCTGCCCGGGATGCTGATGGCCGCCGCGCGGCTGGACCTGGCGGCGGTGTTCCTCTACGCGGGGTCGATCCTGCCCGGGCGGGCCAAGCTGTCCGACGGAACCGAACGCGAGGTCACCATCATCGACGCGTTCGAGGCGGTGGGCGCGTGCGCACGCGGCCTGATGCCCCGGGAGGACGTCGACGCCATCGAACGCGCGATCTGTCCCAGCGAGGGCGCGTGCGGCGGCATGTACACCGCCAACACGATGGCCAGCGCCGCGGAGGCGCTCGGCATGTCGCTGCCCGGCAGCGCGGCCCCACCGGCGACCGATTACCGCCGCGACGGGTTCGCCCGCCGCAGCGGTGCGGCCGTCGTCGAGTTGCTGCGGCGCGGGATCACCGCCCGCGACATCCTCACCAAGGAGGCGTTCGAGAACGCGATCGCGGTGGTGATGGCGTTCGGCGGATCCACCAACGCCGTGCTGCACCTGCTGGCGATCGCGCACGAGGCCGACGTGGAGCTGTCCCTCGACGACTTCAGCCGGATCGGTTCGAAAGTGCCGCACCTGGCCGACGTCAAGCCGTTCGGGCGCCACGTCATGTCGCACGTCGACCAGATCGGCGGCGTGCCGGTGGCGATGAAGGCGCTGTTGGATGCGGGCCTGCTGCACGGCGACTGCCTGACGGTGACGGGCCAGACCGTCGCCGAGAACCTGGCCGCGATCGACCCACCCGACCCCGACGGCAAGGTGCTGCGGGCGCTGGACAATCCCATCCACCCGACCGGGGGCATCACCATCCTGCGCGGATCGCTGGCGCCCGAGGGCGCGGTGGTCAAGTCGGCCGGCTTCGACTCTGACGTGTTCGAGGGCACGGCAAGGGTTTTCGACGGTGAGCGGGCCGCGCTGGATGCCCTGGAGGACGGGACGATCACCAAGGGCGATGCCGTGGTGATCCGGTACGAGGGTCCCAAGGGCGGTCCGGGGATGCGCGAGATGCTCGCCATCACCGGCGCCATCAAGGGCGCCGGCCTGGGTAAAGACGTGCTACTGCTGACCGACGGCCGGTTCTCCGGCGGGACGACCGGCCTGTGCGTGGGGCACATCGCGCCGGAGGCGGTCGACGCCGGGCCAATCGCCTTCCTGCGCGACGGCGACCCGATCCGCCTGGACGTCGCGAACCGCGTGCTGGACGTGCTGGTCGACGGGAGCGAATTCGATTCCCGGCGAAAGGGTTTCACCCCTCCCCCGCCGCGCTACAAGACGGGCGTACTGGCCAAGTACGTCAAGCTGGTGAGCACGGCGGCGAACGGTGCGGTCTGCGGCTAGCCCCGATCGCCGCCTCGCTCAACGGGTTTGGATGCTATGCGTGGGTGGCCGCCGCGCGTGTGCGCCTGCCGAAGTAGGTGGCGTTGAGGCCCAACAGGGTTAGCAACGCACCCGCGATCACGTTCGACCACGTCATGCCGGTGGTCAGCGTGACGCCCGGCAGGATCCACAGGGACGCGATGACCCACATGCCGAGCACCGGCATCGTCCAGGTCAACCCGTGTGCACGGTCGAGCGCCGTTGCGAACCCGTACGCCAAGAACGCCGCGGCGACCCCGGCGATCAGGTTCGACGTGGCAAGCGATCCCGTGGCGCTGAAGCCCACCAGCCACGGTGACGCGGCCACATACAGGCCCGTCAGCAGCGCCAGCCCGAAGGTGACGTGCGCACTCATCGACTCGGCGACGCGGTCGTAATTCGCGCGCAGGGCCAACAAGTCGGGGTGGTGATCGATTGATGAATGGACTGTACTCATTTTGTGACCTTTCTGTTATGCAGCAAGCCTTTTGAGCTGTCTGCACCCATCCATCTGCCGTCAAGATTACGCCCGATCACGGTCCGATTCGACCACCCGCGTAGCGTCGTGAGGCGTGGACATCGCGGACCGCCTGCGCCTGGACGTTCCGGTCGCGCAGGCCGGCATGGGCGGTGGTCTGGCGGGTGCCGCGCTGGCCGCCGCGGTCGCCGAGGCGGGCGGCCTGGGCACCCTGGGTATCGCCACGCCGCGCCGGCTGCGCGCGTCCATCGATGAGGTGCGCGAGCGGACGCCGGGCCGCGCGGTCGCGGTAAACCTGTTGCTGCACTTCGTTCATCGCGGGCACATCACGGCCTGCGTCGACGCCGGAGTCGACGCCGTCGTGCTGGCCTTCGGCGAGAAGCGGGGGCTGGTACGACACCTGCGCGACGCCGGCATCTTCGTCTTCGTGATGGTCGGCACCCCGGGGGAGGCCCGCGCCGCTATCGGTTGGGGCGCCGACGGTTTGATCGCTCAGGGGCGCGAGGCCGGTGGCCATCTCGTCGGAACCATGCCGGCGCTGCAATTCCTGCCCCAGGCGCTGGCCGTCGCGGGCCACCGCCCGGTGTTTCTCGCCGGCGGCATCGCCACCGGTGCCGACACCAGCGCCGCCCTGGCTGCGGGCGCCAGCGGCGTGGTCGCGGGAACGCGCTTCCTGATGACGCACGAGGCGAACGCCAACCGGGAGTATCAGCGCCGAGTTGCCAACGCGGACAAGACGATCGAGACCAACCTGTTCGGCCTGAGCTGGCCGCTGCGCCATCGCGTCGTGCCCAACGCTGCGACGCGGCGCTGGTGCCGCGCCGACGGCTGGGCGAAGCCGTTGCCCGCTGCCATCAATGCGGTGAGCCGCCCGATGGCCGTGCTGGGCTACTTCGACGCCGGCGCGTTGATGCGCATGCAGTCGCCGGCCCGGCCGTTGCTCACGCCGCTCGCGCCGCTCGCCGGCACTCCCGATGCGTGGGTGGACCGTGCGGCGCTGTACGCCGGCGAAACCGCCCTGCGAATCGGCGAACTCAGTTCCGCCGCGCAGGCGGTCGCCGACCTCAGCCCTTAGCGCACCAGCGCGAGCGCAAAGCCGTCCCAGCGCTTGGCCCCGACCGTTTGGATCACGGCCGTGTCCAGTCGCGGGTGCTCGCCCATCAGTCGCAAGGTCTCTCGGACCGCCTGCGCCTGCGCGTTGTGCTGCGGATCCAGGATCTGTCCCTCGCGAACGACGTTGTCCGCCACGATGAGTGCGCCCGGGCGGGCCAGCCGGACCGCCCAGTCCAGGTAGGCGACGTAGTTCTCTTTGTCCGCGTCGATGAACACCAGATCGAACGCGCCGCCGTCCAATGTCGGCAACGTGTCCAGCGCCGCACCGACGATCACCTCCACCCGGTCGGCGACACCCGCCCGCTCCAGGTTCGCCCGGGCCACCTCGGCGTGCCGGGGCTCGTATTCCAGGGTCACCACCCGGCCCTGCGGGCCGGCTCCGCGGGCCAGCCAGATGGTGCTGAAGCCGCCCAGGGTGCCGATCTCGAGGATGCGGCGGGCCCGGACCGCGCCGGCCAGCAGGCTCAGAAACTTGCCCTGCTGGGCCGACACGGCGATCTGCGGCAGGCCGGCCGCGTCGCTGGCCTCGACCGCCGCGCTCAGCGCCGGATCGTCCCCGATCACGGTGTCGTTCAGAAACTCGTCGACGTCTTGCGGCGTTGGGTTCTGGGTCATGCCACCAAGCTAGCCGTGCGGCGCGATGCCGGCCGCGCCGGTATCGGAGCGGTCACGGTCATTTACGGATACCCATGGGGGGTATATAGTGGGTGGCGTGGTCGACCACAGCCGTAAGGGATCACAACAGAGAAATGGGTGAGTGAAATGGCAAATTACGAAGCAGGCACCGAGCTGACCTGCGGCCACGAGGGCTGCGGGTGTCGCGTTCGTATCGAGGTTCCCTGCCACTGCTCCGGTTCGGGCGAGCCGTACCGCTGCACCTGTGGCGACGAGCTGACCCCGGTCAAGTAGTCCGCGCCTCCTGAGGCTCGCGTCGAGTGTGCGTCCGGGGCGGCGACACGCCGGGGTGGGAAACCCTGCGCGCACAGCCAAAACCGCGAACGCACACTCGATGCGGCCGGCGCGCCGCGATCAGCGCCCGAACGTACGCCCGGCGAGCTCGACCGTCGCTGCCAGCTGCGGTGTGACCGCCGACGTGCCGATCGCCACCCGATAGCCGCCCGCACCGACGCGCCAGCGCGCCACGCCGCCGTCGTAGCGCGCGAGCAGGCGCGGATCCGCCTCGACGCTCACGCGGCGGCCGGCCCCCGGTTCCAGCTCGACCCGCTCGAATCCGAGCAGCCGCAGGCACGGCCCGTCGGGGGTCCCGGTGAGATACAGCTGCGGGACGTCGGCCCCCGTGCGGTCGCCCGTGTTGACCACGCTGAAGCTGGCGGTCACCGTGTCTCCACCGGTGACGTCCAGGTCTTGGTACTCAAAGCTGGTGTAGGACAAGCCATGTCCGAAGGCGAACGCCGGTGTCGCCCCGGTGGCGGCGAACCAGCGGTAGCCGACGTCGGATCCCTCCACGTACTCGATCGTGCTCGGCTCCCCCCACGCGGCGCCGGGTCCGGGCAGTTCCGGGCGCGGCGTCTGTCGCAGGTCGGCCGGGAAGGTGATCGGCAGGCGTCCCGACGGATTGACCTGCCCGGCAAGGACTTCCGCGATGGCCTGGGCGCCGGCCTGCCCCGGATACCAGGCCTGCACGATCGCCCGCACCGAGTCGCGCCAGGGCATGGTCACCGGATTGCCCGTCTCGAGCACCACGACGGTGTTCGGGTTGGCGGCGGACACGGCGGTGATCAGCTCGTCCTGCCCCTGCGGCAGCGACAGGTCGGCGATGTCGAACCCTTCCCCCTCTGCGCGAACCGCGAACACGATCGCGAAGTCCGCGCGGCGCGCCGCGCGGACCGCCTCCGTGGGACTGATGCCGGGGTCGAATTCGATTTCGGCGTTGGGCAATTGCTTTCGCAGCTCGTCCAGCGGGCTCGATGGCAGCAGGTGCAGCTTGCGCAGCCCCGCCTCGAGTCCGGCGCCGCCGATCGGAATCACGGCCGCGTAGCCGCCCGGCGGGACGACGGCGCTCGACCCGTAGCCGGCAGGCACGCCCACGTTCGCGTACCCGCCGATGACGGCGATGCGGGCGGTCGATTCCGGCGCCAGGGGCAGCAGCCCGCGGTTGCTCAGCAGCACGATTCCCTGCCGGGCGACCCGCAGCGCAATCTCGTTGTGGGCGGCCAGATCCGGTGGGGGCGTGACCGTTGCCCGGTCGACGCCGACCGCGAACATCGACCGCAGGATCCGCCGGACCATGTCGGAGAGGCGCTCGTCGCTCAGCCTGCCGTCGGCATGGGCGGCGCGCAGCGGCGCGCCGAAGGTTTCGCTCTGCCACAACAGCGCGTCGATCTGCGCGCCGCATTCCTGGTCGAGGCCGGCGAGCGCGCACTCCCACGACGGCGTGGCCCCCCAGTCCGACATGACCCAGCCCGGGTATCCCCAGGCGCCTTTCAGCACTTGGTTGAGCAGGACGTCGTTGGCGGCGGCGTAGGCGCCGTTGACCTTGTTGTAGGCGGCCATCACGGCGCCCGGCCGCGCCCGCTCGATGGCCATTTCGAAGGCCAGCAGGTCGGATTCGCGATGCGCGTCGGGGTCGATGACGGCGTCCAAAAAGTGCCTGTTGGTCTCGTTGCAGTTCAGCGAGTAGTGCTTGACGGTCGAGATGACGTGTTGTTGCTGGATGCCGTCGATCGACTCCGCGGCGATCGTCGCGGTCAAAAGCGGGTCCTCGGAAAGGTATTCGAAGTTGCGCCCGTTCCGCGGGTCGCGCGCGAGGTTCATGGCGCCGGCCAGCTGCACGTTGAACCCGCGGCTGCGGGCCTCCCGGCCGATCACCTCCCCCGCCGCGCGGGCGAGCGCGGGATCGAAGCTCGCCGACAGCGCCAGCCCGGCCGGCAGCGCGGTCGCGCTGTCACCCGGGCGGTAGCCGGGGTTGGTCACACCGAGGCCGGCGTCGCTCATCTGCAACGCCGGAATGCCGAGCCGGGGAACGCCGGGCACGTAACCGGCGCTCATCGGGACGCCCGGTGGGATGCGGTCGTCGCGCACCGGCCACATGTCGCCGGCCCCCATCACGCCGACCAGGAGCGAGAACCGCTCGTCGTCGGTCAGCTGGGCCTCGACCTCGCGTGCCCGGGCGTCGGGATCGCTCACCGCGCACCCTCTTTCGCGTACACGACGCGCAGCACGTGCCCCAACTCGGGGCCCATCACCAGCTCCGCCAGCTCGCCGAACGTCGCGACGAACTCCGGGCCGTGCGGTGGGTCGGCCCGGCACAGGTGGTGAGCGACCTCGTGAAGCACCACGAGTTCGCGCAGCGCCCAGTCGGCGGTGTCGCGGTCGGGGACCGCGATAACGCCTGCGCCGTCGCGGAATTCGTAATGGGCCGCGGTGGCGGCCCGTCGCGGCCGCACCCGCAGCGGCGCCGCGGAGGGCCACCGCCGGCGCACCGCCGGCAATGCAAGCACCTGGTCAACATAGCGCTGCGCGGCGGACACCGAGCCGAATCGTCCCTCCGGCGGCAGCGTGAGCTGCCCGCCGAAGAAGTCCACGACGGGTGACCCGTGCTCGGCGGCCCGGTCGAACAGCGTCCGGACGAACTCCTCGGCCGCGTAAACCTTGGCGCGCTGGGAGTCCCTCTTGGCGGAGCGTTCCGGGGTCACCGGCCCAACGGGGTGCGCGCGCCCGGGAGTTCGGGGCTGCTGCCCAGCCGCGCCCGCCGACCGGCCCGGTCCCCCGCGCGCCGCGCCGACGAGGAATAGCCCGCCGTCGCCCGGCTGACCTGATAGGTGCCCCGCGCCTTCGACGCGCTCCGGTAGTAGTCGTGCAGCTCGACATCTTTGTCCCGCAACGCGATCGCCGTGCCCGGCGGCCGGCGCCTGTCCTTGGTGGCCTCGCGCCGGGCCTGGTCACGAGCCTCCGCCAGGCGCTGGCCCACGCGGGCCCCGAAGGCCAACTGGAAGTTCAGCCGCGCGGTGATGGTGGGCGTCGGCCGGTGCGCGCCCGACGCCAGGTAGGCGTCCGACGCCCGCACCATCTGGACCACCAGGCTGGCGTACAACGCGTGCGTGGCGTCGATGTCCTCGGCGAACCCGTAGGCGTAGACGAACGTCGAATTCGATGCCACGTCACAGCGCACGTCGTTGGCCATCGCGATCAACACGAACAGCTGCACATAGGTCCGCAGTCCCTTGGTGCCGGCTTCCCCGATGGTGATGGTCCGCTGCGTCGGGGCCTGCGCCGGCGAGCGGTTCGCCGCGTGGGACCGCGCCACCGCCAGGTCGATGGAGGACGCCGTGGCCAACCGCTGCGCGGCGCTCATGAAGGCGTCCGCCTCATGCGGGTTGTCGGTGCCTTCGGCCTGGCGCAACAGCGCGGCGATGCGGGCCAGCATCTTGTCGTCCGTCATGTGCGCCACTCCTCTCCCCCCGAGCGGGCGGTACCCGCTCTGCATCGTCGTCGGCGCGGGTCATATGCGCCAAAATACGGGAGCGCTACGACAGTTCCGCCTCAGAGCCGGGCGGTGATCCAGGCGACCACGTCGCCCAGCACCTGGTCGCGCTCCGGCTCGTTGAAGACTTCGTGGTAGAGCCCGGGGTAGACCTTCAGTTCGACGTCGGCGGACCCGACACACTCGACCAGGCGCCGGCTGCCCGCGACGGGAATCAGGCGGTCGTCGGAGCCGTGCACCACCAGCAGTGGCGCCGTCAGCGCCGGTGCGCGCTGCGGCATGGTCTCGCCGACCTGAAGGAGGGCGCGGCCGATGCCGGCCGGAACCTTCCCGTGATACACCAGCGGATCGCTCTTGTAGGCCGCCACCACTTCCGGGTCCCGGGAGATGGCGTCGACGTCCAGCTCCTGCACCGGCAGGCCGGGCACCAGGCCGCCGACGACCCGGGCGGCCAGCGCCATCAGCGGCGACACCTGGTCCTGGGCGGCCACCGCGGGCCCCGACAGCACCATCAGGTCGTAGTTGTCGGGCCGTTCGACGCCGTAGGCGAACACGATGCCGCCGCCCATGCTGTGCCCGAGCACGATGCATTTGAGGCCCGGATGCTCCCGGGTGGCGATCCGCACCAGGCTGTCGAAGTCCGCCGTGTACTCGGAGACGTCACGCACCAGCACCCGCTTGCCACCCGAACGGCCGTGCCCGCGATGGTCCAGCGCGTAGGTGACCAGGCCCGCCTCCCCGAAACGCTCCGCGACGTGGTCGTACCGGCGGGCATACTCGCCGAGTCCGTGCGACAGTACGACCACCGCCCGCGGCGCGGTGTCCGGTGTCCAGACGTCGTAAACGATGCGCACTCCACCGAATCCGTCGAAGTTCCGTTCGGCTCGGTTCACTGCACGGTCCTAGTCATTACGGGCAGCGTAATGGCTCCCGATGCAGGTCGCCCTGCCAGACACTGTCGTAGGCTCTCCCATCGTGGGACTGCTTGCGCAAAACGCCGCGAACTCCGACCTCGTCCCCCCGGTCGGCGGTGACTTCTCGGCGCACGCCGAGCCGTACCGTCGTGAGCTGCTCGCCCACTGCTACCGGATGACCGGGTCGCTGCACGACGCCGAGGATCTGGTGCAGGAAACGTTGCTGCGCGCGTGGAAGGCCTACGACCGCTTCGAGGGGAAGTCCTCGATGCGGACGTGGCTGCACCGCATCGCCACCAACACCTGCCTGAGCGCGCTGGAGGGCAGGCAACGCCGCCCGCTGCCGACCGGGTTGGGCGCACCCAGCTCCGACCCGACCGCCGAACTGCACGAGCGGCGCGAGGTGCCCTGGCTGGAACCACTCCCGGACCTGACGAACGACCCGGCCGACCCGTCGGTCATCGTCGGGTCGCGAGAGTCGGTCCGGTTGGCGTTTGTCGCTGCGCTGCAACACCTCTCACCCCGGCAGCGGGCGGTGCTGTTGCTTCGTGACGTGCTGCAGTGGAAGGCCGCCGAAGTGGCCGACGCGATCAACACCACCACGACCGCCGTCAACAGTTTGCTGCAGCGCGCCCGGTCCCAGCTGGACGCCGTCGGGCCCAGCGCGGGCGACCGGTTGGCGGCACCGGATTCCCCGGAAACCCAGGACCTGCTGGCGCGCTACATCGCCGCCTTCGAGGCCTACGACATCGACCGCCTAGTCGAACTGTTCACCGCCGAGGCCATCTGGGAGATGCCGCCGTACGTCGGTTGGTACCGGGGCCCGCGGGACATCGTCACCCTCATTCACCAGCAATGCCCCGCCCAGGACCCCGGCGACATGCGCCTGCTGCCGGTGGTCGCCAACGGGCAGCCCGGCGCCGCCATGTACATGCGCGCCGGCGATCGGCACGTGCCCTTCCAGCTGCACGTCCTCGATGTGCGCGGCGACGCGGTGTCACACGTGGTGGCCTTCCTCGACGAGAAGCTGTTCGCGAAGTTCGGCCTGCCGGAGGCGTTATGACATACATCGACGTCACACCCGCGTCCGGAAAGGCGCTGCTGTTGCTGGGCGCCTTCGACATCGGCAGCGTCGGCTACGCCGCCGAAGAGTTCTTCATCTCCGGCACCGCTTCGTCCTTCGCGCCGAACGGCGAGCTCGGCCCGGACGGTCGCTGGGATGTAACACCCAGCGGGACAGCCGATTACACCACTCGGATCGTGGCCATCACACCCACCGATCCGGCCCGTTTCAACGGCACCGCGCTGGTCGAGTGGCTCAACGTCAGCGGCGGCATCGACGCGCCCGCCGTATGGATGATGGCGCACCGTGAAATCGTCCGGGCGGGATACGCCTACGTAGCCGTCTCGGCGCAGAAGGTGGGGATTGACGGCGGCGCCAGCCTGCTCGGCATGGACATGTCCCTGAAGACGCAAGATCCGGCCCGCTACGGCGGCTTGCATCACCCGGGCGACGCCTTCGCGTTCGACATCTTCTCCCACGCCGGCGAACTCGTCAGGGATCGGGGCGACGGCATCCTGGCCGGGCTGCATCCGCAACACGTCATCGGGATCGGCGAGTCGCAATCGGCGATGTTCCTCACCACCTACGTCAACGCCGTCGATCCGCTCGCCCGCGTTTACGACGGCTTCCTGGTGCACTCCCGATTCGGGCCGGCCGCACCGCTCGACGGGGTCTCGCTGATCGAGGGACTGGAGTCCTCGCGCGGGTCGCAACAGGCGGTGAAGTTCCGGCCGAACCTGCGCGTCCCACTGCTCACGGTCATCACCGAGACCGATCTGTTCGGCCATGTGCCGCTGGGCTATTACTCCGCCAGGCAGCCCGACAACGACATGCTGCGGGTCTGGGAGATCCCCGGCGCCGCGCACGCCGACAACTACACCATTCAGGTGGCGCCGATCGACTCCGGTTCGGCCCCGCTCGCCGACATCGTGGCCGCTTACGCGCCGACCAACATGCTGATGGGTCAGCAACTCGATCACTACATCAACTTCGGCCCGCAGCATCACTACGTGGTGCAGGCGGCGGTCGCCGCGCTCGACGGGTGGATCCGGACCGGGGAGCCGGCGCCCTCGGCCGCGCCGATAGCCATGCGCGAATCCGAGTCGCCCCAGCTGGTGCTCGACGCCAACGGCCTTGCCCAGGGCGGCATTCGGAGCCCCTGGGTCGACGTACCGATCGCGCGCACGTCCGGCGTCACCACCGACGAAAACCTGATGGCCGCGATCTTCGGGGCGGGTGAACCCTTCGACGCCGACACGGTGCGCCGCCTCTACCCGGGCGGCAAGGCCGAATACCTGGAGCGCTTCACCGCCTCGCTCGACGCGGCCATCGACGCTCGCTTCATCCTGCCTGCGGATCGCACCGAGATCCTGGCGCTCGCCGCCGCGACCTACCCCGGCGACGGGGCCTAGAACAACCGGCTGTCCGGTGCCGGCCCCGGCACGGGCCGGACCAGTCCCGCCCCGGTGACCAGCGGCAGGTCCAGCGCCGAGAGCAGCCCCGGCGGGGCGGCGCACACCGCCGGGATGGCGTTGACCATCCTCGAGGCGCCCGCGATCCGGGCGCCCAGGTCGTGGTCGTGGTCTTCCGCCATCTCGAATTCGCACCGCATGCTGGGCGATCCCTCGATCTCGACCCGATAGAGGCCGCGCCCGGAGGCCTGCCCGTACCCGAGGTCCTTCGGCGGGATCGAGATGCGAGGCTGCGGCCAGTCCGGCGCGATGTCGTCGCGCATCCGGGTGACGTGGTCGAGGACGAAAGTTGGCTTCCCAGCGACGTATCCGGTCAGCGTGGAGCGCATGGCCGCGATCGTCCCGGCGTCGATGTGGCCGGTGGGCGTGTCGAAGGACTCGGCGGCGGGAAGGCGTTCGTTGCTTTCCTCGATGTCGTCGATCTTGACGCCCAGTCCGGCGGCGAGCTGATGCAGGACCGGCCCCCAGCCGAAGGTGAAGATTCCCGGCTGGGCAGCGAACGCCTGGTATTCCGCGGGTTTGCCGAACCCCAGGATCTCGTACACCGCGGCCCGATCCGGGTAAGTGGCGTAGTTGAACATCTCCGTCACCCGGACCGACTCGATGACGCGCGAGACGCCTGTAAGCACCAAAGGCAGGACGTCGTTGGCGAAGCCGGAGTCGATGCCGGTGGTGAAGAACGACGCACCGCCGTCGAGCGCGGCCCGCCGTAGGGGATCGGTGAACGCCGCGTCGACACCGTCGGGAAAGACCAGCGGCACAACCGAACACGACACCACGTTCTTGCCGGCCCGCAGGATCGAGACCATGTCCTCGACGGCCTCGAGCGGCCGCAGGTTGGCGCCGGCGGCGTACACCACCGCATCGGCGCCGCCGGCGAGCATCGCCGAGGGGTCCTGGGTGGCCGTAACCCCGACCGGCCCGATGCCGCACAGCTCCCCCGCGTCGCGGCCCGCCTTGGCGTCGCTGTGCACGACCAGATCGACCAGCTTTAACTCCGGGTGGTCGATGACGCCGCGCAGGGCAATCACCCCCATCGAACCCGGCCCCCACACTCCGACCTTGATCACCGCGGATATCTCCTAATATTAGGATGCATGTATTTACAATTTGGACGGATGGTAGGGAGGTGGACATCGGTACGTCAACCGCCAAATCGCCGCCCACCGGCCGCGTGATGGATGTGCTTGCCACGCTGGCGGATTCGCCGGCAGGGCTGACGTCCGCCGAGGTGGCGAAGCGCTGCGCGATCAGCACATCCACCTGCGCCCTGGTGCTGGCCGAACTGGAAGGGCGCGCCTGGGTGGCGCGCCGCGGAGATCGCCGCTACGTCCTGGGCAGTGGCCTGTTCGGGCTGGTGCATGGGCTACGGGCGCAGTTCCCGCTGCTGGACCGGGGCCGCGACGCCCTGCGGTTTCTGCATGAAGCGCTCGGCGCGGGCTGCTCCATGTCGAAGATCGGCGGGCGGCACCTGACCACGGTGGACGCGGTCGGCCACGGAACCGACGGCGGGCAAGCCGTCGGCCAGCGCTTCCCCATCGACCCGCCGTTCGGCCTGGTCGCCATGGCCTGGCGCGACGACGAATTCGTGCGGGCCTGGCTGCACCGGGTGATGCCGCGGCTGACCCGGGCGGAGGTCGCCGACCACCAGCGGGTGCTCGCCGACATTCGCGCCCGTGGGTACGGCGCGTGGCGGTTCGACGACACCCACCAGTCGCTGCACGATCGCCTCGCCGAGGTGCTGACGTCCCTGGAGCCGACGGCGCGGGTGACCCGCCAGCTCACCACCCTGATGACGATGGTGACGCTGCAGTCCGTCACCGATGTGCTCGAAACCGATTTGGCCGCGGCCGAGTTCGTGGTGCTGCCGATCTTCGGGCCGGATGGCCAGCCGGACTACCAGATCGAGATCCACCTGGGCCGCTCTCCCGGACTGACACTGCCCGGGCTCGAGGCCGCGCTCAGGCATGCCCAGGGGCTGCTCGCCGCGACCGTGTCCTGACGTCGCCGGTGAGATTAGGCTGGGCCCATGGCTGCCCACGCGGACATCCGGCGTGCGGCCGAGCGGGCCGTCACCAACACACCCTGGCTGACATCGCGGCACTCGTTCTCGTTCGGCGACCACTACGACCCGGATAACACCCACCACGGGTTGCTACTGGTCAACAACGACGACATCGTCGCGCCCGGAACCGGATTCGGCACGCATCCGCACCGGGACATGGAGATCGTGACGTGGGTGATGAAGGGTCGATTGGCGCACCGGGACTCCATCGGCAATCACGGCGTCATCGTTCCCGGCCTGGCCCAGCGCATGTCGGCGGGCACCGGAATCCTGCACTCGGAGGAGAACGACTCTCCCACGGAGCCAGTGCATTTCGTGCAGATGTGGGTGGTGCCGGACGAGGCCGGCATCGCCCCCGGCTATCAACAGCAAGAGATCGGCGCGGACGTGTTGGACGGCACACTCGTGACGATCGCCTCGGGTATCCGCGGCCGGGACGGGGCGATCGACCTGCACAACCGCAGCGCCGCCCTACACGCCGCGCGGCTGCAGCCCGGTGACACCGTGATCCTCCCGCAGGCGCCCTACCTGCATCTCTTCGTGGCGCGGGGCGCGATCACCTGCGAGGGCGCCGGCGACCTGCGGGACGGTGACGCCGTTCGGTTCACCGATGCCGGCGAAGCGCGGGTTACGGCGAACGATGCGTCGGAACTACTGGTCTGGGAGATGCACGCTGAACTGGGGGCCGCGAGCCCATAGAGTGGGCGTGACAGACAGGAGCCGGCATGTCTCAATCGCGGCCGCAGCACGCGGCGCCGAACCCCAACCGGAACGTGAAGGCGGTCCGGACCGTGCGGTTCTGGGCGGCGCCGCTCGTGATCACGCTGGCCCTGATGTCGGCGCTGTGCGCGCTCTACCTCGGCGGCATCTTGAACCCGATGACCAACCTGCGGCACTTCCCCATCGCCGTGGTCAACGAGGACGCCGGGCCGGCCGGCGCGGAACTCACCGGCCGCTTGGTCAACGGCCTGGACAAGAACAAGTTCGACGTCCGCGTGCTCAGTCGCGACGCCGCCAAGCACGAGTTGAGCACCGGGCACGTGTACGGCTCGGTGCTGATCCCGCCCAGCTTCTCGTCGAAGCTGCGCGATCTGGGCGCCAGCGCGGTGGTGCCCGGTCCCGCGGAACGGCCGGTGATCACGATCTCGACGAACCCGCGGGCCGGCACGCTCGGCGCCAGCATCGCCGCGCAGACGCTGAACATGGCGATGGGCGTGGCGAATGGTGAAGTGGGCGAACGACTCCTCGCTTCGGTCAAGGCGCAGACCGGCGGCGCACCGCTGGCCGGGGCCGCCGAAGAGGGCCTGTCGACGCCGATCGAGATCGAGTCGACCGTGTTCCACCCGCTGCCCGACGGCACCGGTAACGGGCTATCGGCCTTCTATTACGCGCTCTTACTGCTGCTCGCGGGGTTCACCGGCAGTATCGTGGTCAGCACCCTGGTCGACGCGTTACTCGGTTACGTCCCAGCCGAATTCGGTCCGGTGTATCGCTTCGCCGAGCAGGTCAGAATCTCGCGATTTCAGACGCTGCTGCTCAAGTGGGCGATCATGGTGCTGCTGGGCCTGCTCACCTCCGCCGTCTATATCGCGATCGCTCATGGGCTCGGCATGCCCATCGACCTCGGCTGGCAACTCTGGGCCTTCGGGGTGTTCGCGATCGCCGCGGTGGGCATCACCTCCAGTTCGTTGCTCTCCGTGCTGGGCACCGGCGGCCTGCTGGTCAGCATGTTGATCTTCGTGATCCTCGGCCTGCCCTCGGCCGGCGCCACCGTGCCGCTGGAGGCGACGCCGACGTTCTTCCGCTGGTTGGCTGAATTCGAGCCCATGCACCAGGTTTTCCTCGGCACCCGGTCGTTGCTGTACTTCAAGGGGCACGCGGACACCGGGATCTCCCAGGCGCTGATCATGACGACGATCGGCCTCGTGATCGGGCTGCTGCTGGGCGGCATCGTCACGCACCTGTACGACCGCAAGGGATTCCACCGGATCGCGGGTGCCGTCGAGCTGGCGATCGCCCAGGAACACCAGGCTCAGCACAAGGCGCGCCAGGGCAAGCACGAGCGAACGGTCGCCGCCACCGAGCCGGAACCGTCGAGCGAAAGCCCAAGCGAGCAAACGTAATTCGACCGCCGCCCGAGCGTCATCCGCCCGTTATCTAAATTGACAGTGTGACGGATGTGACTGATGATGTTTATGTTGTATTCAGATCCGGGCGGAAAGGGCGATCGTGCTGACCCGAGGCGCCAGCTTGCGCCGGCTGGTGGCCGGCTGCACCGCCATCGTCGCCGGCATTGTCCTCGCGTGCACCACCGGACAGCCGGTCGCGCACGCCGCCGACGGCCGCGATCTGCTGGCCAACGCCATCAACACCACCAAGGGCTCCTACCTGGTCTATAACTTCGGTCCCGGCCATCCCGCACCGATGCTCAACGCCGGTGGCAGCTGGTACGAGATGAACAACGGCGGCCACCTGATGATCATCAAGAACGCCGCGGGCCGGCTTTCGCCCCACCTGCTGGTCGACACGCACCAGGGCGATCAGGCGCGCTGCGAGAACAACCCCGGCGCCCGCACCGGCGAGGGCCTCTGGCAGGCGTCGGAACTCTATGCGCCGCTGCAGGCGTGGCAGCGAATGGGCCAGCCCACGATCGCGATCAACGCGAACTTCTTCGACGTACGCGGTCAGAAAGCCGGCTCGTGGCGTCAGACCGGCTGCAGCTCGCCGCTGGGCGCCTTCGTGGACAACACCAACGGCCAGGGCCGCGCT
>NZ_LZIX01000109.1:0-49178 GCF_001666955.1 Mycobacterium sp. E735
CGCACAATTCATCACGGCCGCCGCTGCGAGCCCCAATTCCCAACTGGCGGCGCCCTTCTCGCTGATGCGGCGCGCGCTGGCGTGCCAGACGAACAACGCCGGATTCGGGGCGCGCGCCTTCCGGCGCAGCGACGGCCAATGGGGAGGCGCGATGGTGGTCGCCGCCAAGAGCGCGACGCCCAACGTCGACGCCCTGGCCGGCTGCGCCAAGACCAACTGGCGGCGCGCCACGGCCGGCACCCAGACCTCGCTGTGCAACAGCGGCTGGAGCACCCCCAACACCTACGAGAGCCGCCGCGGCGAGACCTACTACGTGTTGCTGGCCGGCACCGCGGACGACTTCTGCACCGCGGTCAACGGCAAATTCAAGGACAACTCCAACGGGTGGCCGTTCTAGCCGCTTTCCGGCGGCGTCGTACGGTAAGGGGGTGAGCATGTCGCGTCATCGCGTCGTCATCATCGGAAGCGGATTCGGTGGCCTGAACGCGGCCAAGGCACTCAAGCGGGCCGACGTCGACGTCACCCTGATCTCCAAGACCACGACCCACCTCTTCCAGCCGTTGCTGTACCAGGTGGCCACCGGCATCCTGTCCGAGGGCGACGTCGCCCCGACCACCCGGCTGATCCTGCGCAGGCAGAAGAACGTCCGGGTGCTGTGGGGCGACGTCAACGCCATCGACCTGACGGCCAAGACCGTGACGTCGCACCTGATGGGCATGGAGACCGTGACGCCCTTCGACAGCCTCATCGTCGCCGCCGGCGCGCAGCAGTCCTATTTCGGCCACGACGAGTACGCCGCCTTCGCGCCCGGCATGAAGAGCGTCGACGACGCCCTCGAGCTGCGGGCCCGCATCCTCGGCGCGTTCGAGGCGGCCGAAGTCGCCACCGACCCGGCCGAGCGGCAGCGCCGCCTGACGTTCGTGGTGGTGGGCGCGGGCCCGACCGGGGTCGAGCTGGCCGGCGAGATCGTCCAGCTCGCCGAGCGCACCCTGGCCGGGGCGTTCCGGACGATCACGCCCAGCGAGTGCCGGGTCATCCTGCTCGACGCCGCGCCCGCGGTGTTGCCGCCGATGGGCGAGAACCTGGGCTTGAAGGCGAAACGGCGGCTGCAGAAGATGGACGTCGAGGTGCAGCTGAACGCCATGGTGACCTCGGTGGACTACATGGGCATCACCGTCAAGGAGAAGGACGGCGGCGAGCGGCGCATCGAATGCGCGTGCAAGGTGTGGGCCGCCGGCGTGCAGGCCAGCGAGCTGGGCAAGATGGTCGCCGAGCAGTCCGACGGGACCGAGACCGACCGCGCCGGGCGGGTGATCGTCGAGCCCGACCTCACCGTCAAGGGGCATCCCTACGTGTTCGTCATCGGCGACCTGATGTCGGTGCCCGGCGTCCCCGGGATGGCCCAGGGCGCGATCCAGGGGGCGCACTACGTCACCAAGTTGATCAAGCAGGCGGTGAAGGGCCAGGACGACCCGGCCAACCGGAAGCCGTTCAACTACTTCGACAAGGGCAGCATGGCCCTCATTTCGCGGTACAGCGCCGTCGCCAAGGTCGGAAAGCTGGAGTTCGGCGGCTTCATCGCCTGGTTGGCGTGGCTGCTGTTGCACCTGTTGTACCTGGTCGGGTTCCGCAACCGCATCGCCGCCATGTTCTCCTGGGGCATTTCCTTCCTGGGCCGCACCCGCGGCCAGATGGCCATCACCAGCCAGATGATGTACGCCCGGCCGGTGGTGGACTGGGTGGAGCGCCAGGCGCAGGAGGGCTCACTGGCGGCGGCCGAACGCATCGAAGCCGCCGAGAAGCAGGCCGGTTAGCCCTTCGACTAGCTCAAAGCCTGGTCGATGTCGGCGATCAGGTCGTCGGCGCCCTCGAGCCCGACGGAGATTCGCACCACGCCGTCGCCCAGGCCGATCGCTGCGCGCCCCTCCGGGCCCATCGCCCGGTGGGTGGTCGTGGCCGGATGTGTGACAAGGGATTTCGCGTCGCCCAGGTTGTTGGAGATGTCGATCAGCCGCAGCTTGTCCAGCACCTCGAACGCCCGCGGCTTGGCTTTGTCGTCGGGGCAGTCGAGCGCGAAGGTGATCACCGTCCCCCCACCCGACATCTGGCGCTTGGCCAGGTCGTACTGCGGGTGCGACGGCAGGAACGGGTAGCGGACCCAACTCACCGCAGGATGGGTCTCCAAAAATTCCGCGATCCGGTGCGCCGAGGAATTGCTGTGTTCCACCCGGACCGCCAGTGTCTCAAGGCCTTTCACCAGCACCCAGGCGTTGAAGGCGCTGAGCGCCGGCCCGGTGTGCCGCATCAGCTTCTGCACCGGGCCGTCGATGTACTCCTTGTCGCCCAGGATCGCGCCGCCCAGCACCCGGCCCTGACCGTCGATGTGCTTGGTGCCCGAGTACACCACCACGTCGACGCCCAGCGGAATGCCCTGCTGCAGCAGCGGAGTTGCGAAGACGTTGTCCAACACCACTTTTGCGCCCGCGGCGTGCGCGAGCTCGACCACCGCGGCGATGTCCACCAGCGACTGCATCGGGTTCGACGGCGTCTCGAAGAACACTGCCTGCGTCGGCTTCGACAGCGCCTCCTCCCACTGCGCCAGGTCGTCGCCGTCGACGAACACGGTCTCGACGCCCCAGCGCGGCAGGATCTCGTTGCACACCACGAAGCACGAGCCGAACAGGCTGCGCGACGCGACCAGCCGGTCCCCGGCGGCCAGCAGCGCGCCCAGCGACGTGAACACCGCCGCCATGCCGCTCGCGGTGGCGAACGCGGCCGGCGCGCCCTCGATCAGGCGCAACCGCTCCTCGAACATCGTCACGGTCGGGTTGCCGTACCGCGAGTAGACGAAGTGGTCCAGCTCGCCGGTGAAGGACTTCTCCGCGACGGCCGCCGAATCGTAGACATACCCGGACGTCAGGAACATCGCCTCTGCGGTCTCGTCGAACCCCGAGCGCAGCAGTCCCCCGCGTACGCCGATGGTGGCCTGGCTGACGCCGTCGGGCAGCGCCTTGGGCTCGCGGACGGAATCCCCCGACGGTGAACTCATAGCTGCTTCCAGGGCAATCCGATTGCGCGCCAACCTGATTCACCGCGAATCCCCTGGGCGTTCGGGTGGCCTTCGAACCCGTCAAGCACGTTGTAGGCCGGGGTGATGCCGGCCCGGGTGGCGACCTCGGCGGCACCGATCGAGCGGTTGCCCGAGCGACACAGGAAGACCACCGGCCGTTCGGATTCGGTCTCGGGCACCCGGTCGCGCAGTTCGTCGGCGAAGTTGGCGTTGAAGGTGCCGTCGGACGTGTTCCACTCGATGAACACCACCTCGCGGCCCAGGCTGGACAGGTCGGGCACGCCGACGAGCCGCCATTCGGCGTCGGTGCGCACGTCGACCAGCACCGCGTCGGGGTTGTCGCTCAGCAGCTTCCATGCCTGCTCTGGCGTGATGTCTCCGGCGTAGGAGCCTGTGCGCTCTGTGCTCATGACCTCGGATGGTAGCGAGGTTACAACCGCGCCTCTCGCGTGACCGAGCTGTGCGGGCCCTGGTGCCGCACCGCCAGCCGGTCCGCGACGTCGCGCGCGCGGTCGCGCGCGGCCGTCACGTCCGGCGCCGTCGCCAGCGCCTGGAATGCCCGCCCGGCCAGGCGAAGGTCGCTTTCCGGCACGCCCAGCGCCCCGGCGATCGCGACGGGCGGCGCGTCGGCGCGCTCCACCCGGTGGGCCGCGCCCGGCGAAATCATGATGGTGTCAACCGGCAGCCCGAGGACGGTGCGGGCCTGCAGTTCGAACGCCGACAGCCGCTGGCTGGGCACCGTCGCCCAGGCGCTGTCGGTGGGGCGGGGCGTGACGTCGACGAAGTACACCTCGTCGCCGTTGATCATCAGCTCGACGGCGAAGACGCCGCGCCCGCCGAGCGCCTTGACGATCCGCGCGGCGATCGATTTGGCGGCGTCCATCGCGGCCGCGGTCATGCTCTGCGGTTGCCAGGACTCGAGCACGTCGGGAGTGGGCTCGGGGTGGCCGACCGGTGAGCAGAAGTCGATCCGGGGCCCCTGCGGACCGTCGCTGCGCACCGCCAGCAGGGTGACGTAGAACTCGACCTCCACGACGGTCTCGGCCAGCACCCGGTGCTGCTCGCCGTGGCCTCTCGTCGCGCGCTGCCAGGCCGGCCCGATGTCGTCGGGACCCGACGCGACCGACTGGCCCCGCCCGGCGCCCGCGAGCACCGGCTGCACCAGCAGCGGGTAACCGGCGTGCGCGCCCACCGCCTCGAGTTCGCCGGCCGAGCCGACGAACCAGAACGGCGCGGTGGGCAGCCCCAGCTCGTCGGCGGCCAGCCGACGCAGGCCCTCGCGGTCGGCGGCGAGCCGCACGGCATGCGCGCTGGGCACCAGCTGCGGGCCCTCGAGCCCCTCCAGAGCTTGGGCCGCGACGGCGTCGGTGGTCGTGACCACGAAGTCCGGCTGCAGCCCGCGAATCGCCTTGGTCAGCTCGTCTGCATCGGTCATCGCCACCACCAGCGACTGATCGGCCACCGCGTGCGCGGGGGCGTCGGCGCGCTCGTCGAGGGCGATCACCCGCGCGCCGAGGCGGCCCAGGGCGATCGCCAGTTCGCGGGCGAGCTCACCGGCGCCCACCAACGCCACCCGCGGCCGGGTGTCGGCCTTCCCCGCCGGCGGTTGCGGCGGGACGGTGAGCGCGGTCGTCTTGTCGTCGGGTCCGTCGGTCACCGCTCAAGGATAGGTGCGCGGCGGGCAACTCAAGGTTGACCGGGAAGCAGCCGCACCATCAGCCCGTTGGCCTCGGCCAGCACCGCGTCGTCACCGTCGACGAGTTCGGCGGCGACGAACGCCTTGCGGCCCTCGGTGCTCGTGACGCGGCCGCGCACAGCCAGGGGCGCATCGATCGGGGTGACCTTGCGGTAGTCGACGTGCAGGAACGCGGTGCGGCTGATCGGCCGTCCCGCGGCGTGCGACACCATGCCGAACATGTGGTCGAACAGCAGCGGCAACACACCGCCGTGCACGGCGTGGTTTCCGCCGACATGGAACCGGCTGAAGTAGCCGGTCATCTCGACGCCGTCCGGCGCGTACCTGGTCAACGTCCAGGGCGGCAACAGCAGGCTGCCCATGCCGGGCAGGTCGGGCGTGCGCCCGGCCGGTGCCTTGCCCTCGTCGGCCTGGAACGGGCCGAGCAGCTGCACCAGCGCCGCGGCGCGGTCGGCCGCGTCGTCCCACACGTCGTCACCCGGGTCGGCGGACACCGCCAGGTCCTGCAGCGCGCGCATGGCCGCGACGAACCGGCCGAAGCCCGGGCCCGGGCTGGCCGGGCCGTATTCGGGAAAGCCGCCGTGGTGTTCGTAGTCGGGGTCGAGTTCTTTCGGGTCCGGTTCCGTCACGGGCGCGCCGCCAGCACGTCGCGGCGCACGATCGTCTGTTCCCGCCCCGGCCCGACGCCGATGCACGAAACATGCGCCCCGGCAAGCTCTTCCAGCCGCAGCACGTAGTCACGCGCCTTGGCGGGCAGGTCGTCGAATTCGCGCGCGCCGGAGATGTCCTCCCACCAGCCGGGCAGTTCCTCGTAGATCGGCTCGGCGCGCGCCAGGTCGCTCTGCGTCATCGGCATGTCGTTGGTGCGATCGCCGTCGATGCGGTAACCGACGCAGATGGGGACCGTCTCCAGGCTGGAGAGCACGTCGAGCTTGGTCAGGAAGAAGTCGGTGATGCCGTTGACCCGGGTGGCGTAGCGCGCGATCACGGCGTCGAACCAGCCGCAGCGGCGGCGCCGCCCGGTGGTGACGCCGAACTCGCCGCCCGTCTTCGACAGGTATTCGCCGTTGGCGTCGAACAGCTCGGTGGGGAACGGCCCGGAACCCACCCGGGTGGTGTAGGCCTTGAGGATCCCGAGCACGGTGGTGATGCGGGTGGGACCGATGCCGGACCCGACGGCCGCGCCGCCTGCGGTCGGATTCGACGACGTCACATAGGGATACGTGCCGTGGTCGACGTCGAGCAGGGTGCCCTGGGAGCCCTCCAGCAGCACCGTCTCGCCGGTCTCGAGCGCGGTGTTGAGCAGCCGGCGGGTGTCGCGGATGCGGTGCCGGAAGCCCTCGGCCTGATGCAGCAGGGCGTCGACGACCTGGTGCGGGTCCAGCGCCTTGCGGTTGTAGATCTTGACCAGGATCTGGTTCTTCAGTTCCAGCGCGGCCTCGATCTTGTGCGTCAACTGGTCGGGGTCGAGCACGTCCGCGACGCGGATGCCCTGGCGCGCGATCTTGTCCTGGTAGCACGGCCCGATGCCGCGGCCCGTGGTGCCGATCTTCTTGTTGCCCATGTAGCGCTCGGTGACCTTGTCGATCGCGACGTGGTAGGGCAACAGCAGGTGCGCGTCGGCGGAGATCAGCAGCTTGGTGGTGTCCACCCCGCGGTCCTCGAGGCCCTTGAGCTCGTCGAGCAGTACGCCGGGGTCGACCACCACACCGTTGCCGATCACGTTGGTGACGCCGGGGGTCAGCACGCCCGAGGGGATCAGGTGCAGCGCGAAGTTCTCGCCGCTGGGCAGGACGACGGTGTGGCCGGCGTTGTTGCCCCCCTGATAGCGCACCACCCACTGCACGCGCCCACCGAGCAGGTCAGTGGCCTTACCTTTGCCCTCGTCGCCCCATTGGGCGCCGATGAGGACGATTGCCGGCATGACTTGCTCCCGCCTGCTTACTGTGGTTCTACTGGCAACGCACCGTATCTCGCAGCGCTGCAACGGCTTGCGGCATCGCCCGGTGGCTCGAGCTGCCTGCCCGCACCAGGGTCTCGGTTGAGCGCTCCGGGACCGTGCGCGTAGCTGGAGGCATCTTTGCTTGACGCTCTCACGTGGCGATCCTAAACGTCGGGCAGCGACGTACCCGCGTCAAGGGCCGTTTGGTCGCGGCTCGTGTCCTCCACGGCCGGGGCTTACGGCGTCGTGGGCGGTTTAGCAGCGCATACGCCGCCGGCGGTCGGTGCCTCCAGCATCAGGCACAGGGGCTGCTTGGGGTCGCGCTCGGTCCTCTTGGCCGCCCAGCCCGGCCACACCGGTTTGCCGTTCCAGCTGACCAGCGTCCAGCCATCGTGCGGGTTGCCCTGGACCACGACGACACCGGCGTTGGGCAGCGGGTCGAACAGCAGGAGCAGTGGATCGGGGTTTCTGACGCTCATCATCGTCCCGACGCCGATAGCGAACTCGCTGGAGAACGCCACCTCGGTGATCTTGCCGCCCGCGGCCCGGACCGGGTTGGCCATGGCGTTGCCGTAGATCGTTTGCAGGGAGTCGTTGAAGCGACCCGCGTCGGTCGCCGCGTTGCCGTACATCGTCTGCAGCGCGCCGTTGAAGCGTTTGTGGAACTCGAATCCGTTGGCGTCGGTGGAGCCCGGAGCCAGCATCGGCACGATGCGCAGCCCAAGCAACCACGCCACCGGCCCCAGCAGGTACGCCAGCCCGGCGAGGCTGAACTGCGGTTGCCCGTTGAACGCGCCGGCGTCGATCTCGTTGAGGCCGGGCAGCGCCTGAACATTCATCCCCAACGCGGCCGCCAACGGGGCGGCCGTCTGCTGGGTCCTGGTCAGCTGCGACGCGAAGATCCCGGCGAGCGGACCCTGCGCGGCCAGCGTGGTGGCGATGTTCTGCGCCTGTTGCTGCCCGAGCGCGGTGAGCACCGTTCCGGGCACCGCCGTGTCGATCACCCGCGCCGCGTTGCCCTCCGACTGGCCATGCCGCACCAGGTCGATCACGATCGATTCGTCGGCCGAGGCCGTCGCAGGCTCGACGCACAACAGGACAGCCGAAACCGCCACGGCGCCGGCACGGCGGAGTCGCCTCGTCAGCAACGGACGCGCGTCGGGCCGGTACCAGACACGGGCGGCGCGGTTCGCGCGGTTGAGAGGAAGGCGGTGAGTCGGCGAATGGCAGTTCTCCGTTCTCTTGGCCACCCATTCGTTGACCCCGTGGCAGGAGTAAAGTATCCGGTTGCCATCGGGCGGTGGCGCAACAACTTTCGCAGTCCGAGATCATGTTGTGACCGCGTCGTGATGACGAGATTTTCCGGCCCCCAAATGGTCTGGCCGCTGAGTGCGCGAGAGGCATTGAAAGACAAGGCTATTGGTGAACACAGAAGACGGCGCCGTAGCGGTGCTGCTGTTCGGTGATCGCCGGGTGCCGCGACCGCTGGTCGGCCTGCCGGTCCACGCCGCCGATCCCGATTCCGCGATCGGGCCGTACCGGCGGCTGGTGGTGGTCGGCGCCGACGCCGACCTGGCCGCCGTGTTGACCGGGCTGCTGCGCGCCGGGCGGCTCGACGTCGAGGTGGCCTACGTGCCGCGCCGCCGTACCCGCGCGAGCCGGGCCTACCGCCTGCCCGCCGGGCGGCGCGCGGCGCGGCGAGCCCGGCGTGGCACCGCGCGGCGGGTGACCCTGGTCCGCGACGAGACCGGATCGGTGGTCGTCGGGCGGGCGAGCTGGCTGCCGTCCGAGGGGCGATCGCTGCGTGGCGAGGCCGTCGTCGACGACACCGTGTTGTTCGACGGGGACGTCCCCGGCGTGCACGTCGAGCCGACGCTGGCCGTGCCCGGCCTGCGCGCCCGCGTTGGCCGGCGCCGCTGGGTCGCCGGGCGCGCGGTCCAGCTGGGCAGCACCGGCGTCGACGTGGTGCGCGACGGCGTACCCGCGCCGCGGCCGGCGCGCCGCTCGACGTTCTACCGCAACGTCGAGGGCTGGCTGGCGGTCCGATAGTTGGGCTGAGTCCGCAGGATTCGCGAGCGCGGTCCGCATTACGGCGCTGGCGACTTTGCTGACAGTTCGTTCTGCAAAAGCGAGACGTCCCCAGCCCGCTCGAATAGCCTCAATCTAGGTTTGGGCGCACCACCCATTTGCCTGGAATCTCCGGCTTCCGCCCTGAACGGTCCCCGAAAGAAAGAGTTGTCAGATTCTCCGATTGGCGGGCTGGTCCTACCTACCTATCAGCCCGGCCCACCGGGGCTGCGACGAAACGAGGAGACATCATCATGATCACGCCGCATCACCTCGACCGCACCACTGGGCCCACGCTGAAAAAATCGGCCGCCATAACCGTTCTCGCCGGTGGGTTGGCGATGGCTGTCATAGGGCTGACCCCTGCCATGGCCAACGCAGACCCCGCACCGCTGGACCCCCCAAGCCCAACCATAACCGCAACCCTGCTCCCCACAGCGCCCCCACCGGGAAGGGCAGGATCAGACCTCTGTATCGCTGTCAACAATGCGCCGCGTGACCACCAGCCGAACAGCTTGAGCGGCTGCTAGGGCGCGCCGCACCACGCTACAGAGGCGGCGTTTCGACTCGGGGATTGGCGAGGCACCTCTGCCATCGCCACTGGTGATCAGGTTGAAGCCCTTGGGTTTTACTCCTTGTTCTACCGCAACGTCGAGGGCTGGCCGGCGGTCCGGCAGGTCGCGGGCTAGGCGCCGTCGCCCTGCTGCTTCGACGCCAGGTGCTTGACGATTAGGCAAAAGTTGACGACGGCGGCGCTCAGCTTGTGGATGGTGGCGTCCCGGGCCCGCCACGCACATCTGCCAGTCGCCGAACTCCTCAGGGGGTCTTTGGTTGTCCGCGTTGAGATGGATCTTCTGCTCGATCTGGTCGCACAGATCCGCCGGGGTCAAGTTGTCCCGGCGCATCGACGTCGAAGAACCATTTATCCGTCATGCCTAGTCGGTACCCCCTGCGCCGCGAATTCACCTGACCCGCGCGCCGGTCGACGTGACGAATGGAGCGCATCGTGTCACATTTCGCGGCTGCGGAACGTCGATATTCTCGAGAACTCCACGCATGAGGGGGACGCCATTGGCAGCGAATAGGCTTGCGTGCCGGCCGAATGTTGTCGTCCGGCTGCTGGACCTGACCCAGCTGGGACAGGCGCAGTGGTTGTTCGGCAACATCTACGAAGCGGTCGTCCATATCCCGGAGCGGCTTGCCGCCCAGCCGAGGCCGTCATCGGTGTTGGCACCGGGCAGCCCGGTGCGCTATTACGCTGCCGCCGCACCGATCACCGTGGCGGCCACGGCCGCAGCCGTGAGCAAGGGCTGGGAAATCGACGACGCCAGGGGCTGGTTGGCCGTTACGGCGGGATGCTCGGTCACCGGATTGGCCCTCACCGGCTATCTGATCCGGACGGTGAACCTCCCGGTGATGTTTGCCGACACGGCGCCGCCGCCAGACGTACGGGCCGCCCGACTCCGAACCTGGTACCGGCTCAATCTGGTTCGGATCGCCGCCGCGTGTGGCGCGTTGATCGCCGCGAACCGCGCGAGCCAGGTCATCGCGCGGCGGGGCGCACGGTAGCGCGCCAAACCCCGTCGACGGGCGGTCCGATAGTTTCGACCGGTGAACCTGCCCGCCCGGCGCGAATCGTTGCGACCCAGCCCCATCTTCCTGGCCCTGGTGGCCGTGACGGCGGCCGGCGGCGCGCTGGCCTGGCTGGCCGGCAGCACCGTGCGGCCACTGGCGTACGTCGGGGTGTTCACCTTCGTCATCGCCGGCTGGTTGGTGTCGCTGTGCCTGCACGAATTCGGGCACGCGGTGACCGCCTGGCGATTCGGCGACCACGACGCCGCCGTGCGCGGGTACCTGACGCTGGATCCCCGGCGTTACAGCCATCCCGCGCTGTCGCTGCTGCTGCCGATGGTGGTGATCGCGCTGGGCGGAATCGGCCTGCCGGGCGCCGCCGTGTACCTGCGGACCTGGTTCATGACGCCGAACCAGCGCACCCTGGTCAGCCTCGCGGGCCCCGCGGCCAACCTGGCGCTGGCGGTGCTGCTGCTCACCCTCACGCGGGTGTTCTACGACCCGTTCCACCAGGTGCTCTGGGCGGGCGTGGCCTTCCTGGGATTCCTGCAGCTGACCGCGGTGGTGCTGAACGTGCTGCCCATCCCGGGCCTGGACGGCTACGACGCGCTGGAGCCGCACCTAAGCCCCGAGACCCAGCGCGCGGTGGCGCCGGCCAAGCAATGGGGCTTCTTCATTCTGCTGTTTTTGCTCCTGGCGGGCGGTAACTGGTTCTTCGGGGCCGTGCTGTGGCTGTTCGACTTCTCGGGGGTGCCGACGTGGCTGGTGTCGGCGGGCAACGTGCTGACCCGCTTCTGGAGCCGCTGGTTCTGACCCTTGCCATATATGCGCGAATGTGCATATATTGCTCGCCATGGGCGCAGGCCACAGTCACAGTCCCGCCGAGACCGACGGGTCCCGGCTGATCCCTCGCATGATCGTCGCCGCCGCCATCCTGGCGGCGTTCTTCGTGATCGAGCTGACCACCTCGTTGCTCATCAACTCGATCGCGCTGCTGGCCGACGCGGGCCACATGCTGACCGACGTCGTCGCCGTCTTCATGGGCCTGGCCGCCGTGACGCTGGCCCGCCGCGGCAGCTCGTCGCCGTCGCGGACCTACGGCTGGCACCGCGCCGAGGTGTTCACGGCGGTCGCCAACGCGGGCCTGCTGATGGGGGTGGCCCTGTTCATTCTCTGGGAAGCGATCCAGCGGCTGAGGGAAACGCCGTCGGTCCCCGGCGTGCCGATGATCGTGGTCGCGCTCGCCGGCCTACTGGCCAACCTCGTGGTCGCGCTGCTGCTGCGGTCGCACTCCGGGCAGAGCCTGGCGGTCAAGGGCGCCTACATGGAGGTGGTCGCCGACAGTGTGGGCAGCCTCGGGGTGCTGATCGCCGGCATCGTCACCGTCACGACCCGCTGGCCCTACGCCGACGTGGTGGTGGCGGTACTGGTCGCGTTGTGGGTGCTGCCGCGGGCGATCTCGCTGGCCCGCGAAGCGTTGCGGATCCTGTCCGAATCGTCGCCGACCCACATCGACGTGGAGGAGCTGCGCTCGGCGCTGGGCGCCGTCGACGGCGTGACCGAGGTGCACGACCTACACGTGTGGACGCTGTCGCCGGGCAAGGACATGTGCACCGCACACCTGCGCAGCACCGGCGACTCCGCCCGGGTGCTGCAGGACGCCCGGACCGTGCTCTCGGCGCGCGGGCTGGAGCACGCCACCGTGCAGATCGACGGGCCCGGCGAAGCGGAGTGTTCGGAGAGCTTCTAGAGGCCCAGCGCCGGCCGCGCCTCCGGGTCGCAATCGTCGAGCAGGTCCAGGCAGCGCAGGTGTTCCTCGGATTCGCCGATCGTGTCGGCGGCCCGGGCCAGCGCCGCCACACAGCGCAGGAACCCGCGGTTGGGCTCATGCGAATACGGCACCGGGCCGAAGCCCTTCCAGCCGTTCCGGCGCAGCTGGTCCAGGCCGCGGTGATAGCCGGTGCGGGCGTACGCGTACGCCGTGACGGCCTGCTCGTCGGCCAGCGCCTGTTCGGCCAGCGCCGCCCAGGCCACCGACGCCGACGGATGCGCGGCGGCGACGATCGCGGGCTTCTCGCCGGCGAGCAGTTCCGCCTCGGCGTCGGGATCGCCCGGCAACAGGGTCGGGTCGGGTCCGAGCAGGTCTCGTGGCGGCGTCATGACTCCCATTCTGCAGCTGCCGGATTTCGCCGGGGCGGCGGACCTCGACCATCACCCCATCGAGGGGGACGGGTCGCTAAGCTCTCCAACTACCCCACCCGATAGCGGAGGACAGCCGTACTCATGCCCCAGCCACCCGAGCCCGACCGCGGCGGCACGCCGAACGCGCCTGGGCACGAATGGGCCGCGCAGTCAGGCGAAGACGCGACCGAGGGCGTCCCGCTCATCCCGAGCGACTCCGAGACGGAGACCGTCGTGATCCGGCCCGATTCGGGCGGGGGCCCGGGGGTTCCCGGGGACGACGCGGACGCCCAGCAGCGCGAACGCCGCTTCACCGCGCCCGGTTTCGACGCCAAAGAGACCACGGTGATCGCCACCACCCCGGAGCCCGCCACCGAGGCCTTCTCGACACCTCCGGAGGGCCAGACCGCGCAGCTTGGGGTGCCCCCCAAATCCGCTGTGCCACAGTCGATTCCGCCTCGACTCGGCGGAAAGCTGCGCACCTCCCGGCAGATCAACTGGGGCTGGGTGCTGGCGCTGGTGGTGATCGTGCTGGCGCTGGCCGCGATCGCGATCCTGGGCACGGTGCTGCTCACCCGCGGCAAGCACACGAAGGTGTCGCAGGAGGACATGGTCCGCACAACCATCCAGAGCTTCGACACCGCGATCCAAAAGGGCGACCTGACCACGCTGCGCACCATCACCTGCGGCACCACCCGCGACGGGTACGTGGACTACGACGAGCACTCGTGGGATGAGACGTACCGCCGGGTCTCGGCGGCCAGGCAGTATCCGGTGATCGCGAGCATCGACCAGGTGGTGGTCAACGGCCAGCACGCCGAGGCCAACGTCACCACGTTCATGGCCTACGACCCGCAGGTCCGTTCCACCCGCAGCCTGGACCTGCAGTATCGCGATGACCAGTGGAAGATCTGCCAGTCCCCGAGCGGCTAGGTTGAGCCTTCGGCGTCGAGTGTGCGGCCAGCCGCACGTTCGAGCGGCTAGCCGACGGACTTCCCGGCGCAGTGCAGGTCCTCGCAGGCCTCCACCACGCGCTCGCTCATCGACGCCTCGCCCTTCTTGAGGTAACTGCGCGGGTCGTAGACCTTTTTGTTGCCCACCTCGCCGTCGACCTTGAGCACGCCGTCGTAGTTGCTGAACATGTGGCCGGCGATCGGGCGGGTGAACGCGTACTGGGTGTCGGTGTCGACGTTCATCTTCACCACGCCGTAGCGCAACGCCTCCTCGATCTCCGACTTCAGCGAGCCCGACCCGCCGTGGAAGACGAAGTCGAACGGCTTGGCGCCGTCGGGCAGGCCCAGCTTGGCCGCGGCGACCTGCTGGCCCTGGGCCAGGATGTCGGGCCGCAGCTTGACGTTGCCCGGCTTGTAGACGCCGTGCACATTGCCGAACGTCGCGGCCAGCAGGTACTTGCCGTGCTCGCCGTGCCCGAGCGCCTCGATGGTCTTCTCGAAGTCCTCCGGCGTGGTGTACAGCTTGTCGTTGATCTCGTGGGCGACGCCGTCCTCCTCGCCGCCGACGACGCCGATCTCGATCTCGAGAATGATCTTGGCGGCCGCGGCCTCCTTGAGCAGTTCCTGCGCGATGGTCAGGTTCTCGTCGATCGGCACGGCCGAGCCGTCCCACATGTGCGACCCGAACAACGGGTCCTGCCCCGCGGCCACCCGCTCAGCGGAGATCCGCAGCAGCGGCCGCACGTAGCTGTCCAGCTTGTGCTTGGGGCAGTGGTCGGTGTGCAACGCGACATTGATCGGGTATCTGGCCGCGATCACGCGGGTGAACTCGGCCAGCGCCACCGCGCCGGTCACCATGTCCTTCACCCCCAGGCCGGAGGCGAACTCCGCACCGCCGGTGGAGAACTGGATGATGCCGTCGCTGCCGGCGTCGGCGAAGCCCTTGATCGCCGCGTTGACCGTCTCCGAGGAGGTGCAGTTGATGGCCGGGAAGGCGTACGAGTTTTCCTTGGCGCGGCCCAGCATCTCGGCGTATACCTCGGGCGTGGCGATGGGCATGGGCTCCTCCTGGCGACTAGGCCCATCCAGTATCGCAACACCGGTATGTTGAAGCATCGTGAGCACCACCGTGACGGCCCTGCCCCACATCTTCGACCCGATGTACTGGTTGGGCGCCGACGGCGTCTTCGGCTCCGCGGTGCTGCCGGGGATCCTGGTCATCGTCTTCATCGAGACCGGCCTGCTGTTCCCGCTGCTGCCCGGCGAATCGCTGTTGTTCACCGGCGGCCTGCTCGCCGCGCACCCGAATCCGCCGGCGAGCATCTGGGTGCTGGCCCCCGCCGTCGCGCTGGTGGCGATACTGGGCGATCAGACCGGTTACTTCATCGGGCGGCGGATCGGCCCGGCCCTGTTCAAGAAGGAAGACTCCCGGTTTTTCAAGAAGCACTACGTGACCGAGTCGCACGCGTTCTTCGAGAAATACGGGCCCTGGGCGATCATCCTGGCCCGGTTCGCGCCGTTCGTGCGGACGTTCGTCCCGCCGGTCGCGGGGGTGTCCTACATGCGCTACCCCGTGTTTCTGGGCTTCGACATCGTCGGCGGCATCCTGTGGGGCGGCGGCGTGACGCTGGCGGGCTACTTCCTGGGCAACGTGCCGTTCGTGCACCACAACCTGCAGAAGATCCTGCTGGTGATCCTCGTCGTGTCGCTGATGCCGGCGTTCATCGCGGCCGTGCGGAGCTACCGGGCGCGCCGACGGGGGCCGGCCGCCCCGGAGCCGGAGTCAGGACACCCGACTTCTGCGGTACGCAACGAAAGCGTCTAGCAGTTCCGGCCGGTCGATCGAGCTCTGCTGCACCGCCTCGCCCGGCGCGGCGCCCAGCAAGATCCGCTTGATCGGGATCTCCAGCCGCTTGCCGGTCAGCGTGCGCGGGATCCCGGGAACCGCCAGGATGTCGTCGGGCACGTGGCGCGGGGAGGCGTGCTGACGGATGGCCGCGACGATCCTGGACCGCAACCCCTCGTCGAGTTCGGCGCCGTCGGCCAGGGCCACGAACAGCGGCATCCAGTAGCCGCCGTCGTCCTGCTCGACGCCGACCACCAGGCAGTCGCCCACCTCGGGCATGCCCTCCACCGCGGTGTAGATCTCGGCGCTGCCCATCCGCACGCCCATCCGGTTCAGGGTTGCGTCCGAACGGCCGTGCACCACAACGGATCCCCGGTCGGTGATGGTGATCCAGTCGCCGTGACACCACACGCCCGGATACTTCTCGAAATAGGCTGCGCGGTAGCGGCTGCCATCGTCGTCGTTCCAGAAGAAGACCGGCATCGAGGGCATCGGCTCGGTGATCACCAGCTCGCCCTCCTCGCCGATCACCGGATGGTTTGCGCCGGACCAGGCTTCGATGGCCGCGCCCAGGCAGATGCACGACAGCTCGCCGGCGACCACGGGCAGGATCGCGCAGCCGCCGATGAAGGCGGTGCAGACGTCGGTGCCGCCGCTCATCGAGATCACCGGCACCGACCGGCCGAGTCCCTCGTGCACCCAACGGAATCCGGACGCGGGCAGGGGCGAGCCGGTGGAGCCCACGGCGCGCAGCCCGTCCAGCGGGTACGTCGCCCCCGGCTTGAGCCCCTTCTTGGCGCAGGCCAGCAGGTAGCCCGCGCCGGCGCCGAGCACGTTGACACCGCTCTCGGCGGCGACCCGCCACAGCCCGTCGGTGCCCAAATGCGTTGGGCTGCCGTCGTAGAGCACGATCGTGGTGTCGACCAGCAGCCCCGACAGCAGCAGGTTCCACATCATCCAGCTGGTCGACGAGTACCACAGGAAGCGCTCGCCGGCGTGCAGGTCCAGTTGCAGGCTCAGGTATTTCAGGTGCTCGATCACCGTGCCGCCGTGACCGTGCACGATGCCCTTGGGCTTACCGGTGGTGCCGGACGAGAACATCACCCACAGCGGATGCGCGAACGGCACGGCCGCGATCTCCAGCTCGGCGTCGGATGCCACCGCCATCGCCCACGCGACGGTGTCGCCGTCGCTCGCCAGCCCGAGCCGCGGCACCACCACGGTGGCGCGCAGGCTGGGCATCGCCCGCCGGATCGTGTCCAGCTCCGCGCGCCGGTCGATGCGCTTGCCGTCGTACACCGACCCGTCGGTGGCCACCAGCACGACCGGCTCCACCTGGCCCAGCCGGGCGATCACGCCGTCGACGGCCACGTCCTGGTTGCACACCGCCCAGATGGCGCCGACGCTGGCGGCGGCCAGGGCGGCGACGGCCGCCTCGCCGACGTTGGGCAGGTAGCCGACGACGGCGTCCCCGGGCCGCACGCCGAGGCCACGCAGGTACGCCGCGAACGCGCCGGTCTCGCGGCGCAGCCGCGCCCACGACCACTCGCACGCGCCGTCCTCGCCCACGACGATCATCGCCGGGCGCTCGTCGGTGGCGTGCCGGAAGATCTCGGTGGCGTAGTTGAGCGTGGCGCCGGGGAACCACTCGGCGCCCGGCATGGAACGGTTGCCCAGCACCGCGCGCGGCGGGCTGCTCGCCTGGATGCCGAAGTAGTGCCACACGGCATCCCAGAACCACTCGATGTCGTCCACGGACTTGCGCAGCAGCGCGGGGTAGTCGCCGAAGCGGCCGCGGCCCGTCTCCGCGAGCCACGCCATGAAGTGGGTGAGGTTTGCTTGGGCCAGCGTCGCCTCGTCGGGAATCCAGCTGCCGGGCTCGGTCATGTCGCGCTCCCTGCCGTCACGGCGGTGACGTTACAGGCGGCCTCCATCAGCATCCAGCCCGACAGCTGCACCGACAGATCCCGCTCGGCGACCTCGGAACTGTTCACCGCACCCTCGACGAACTGCGCCTCCCCGCCCTCCGCGCCGGGCAGCTGGGCGTCGCGGTCCCAGAACGGGCCGAACAGCGGCAGCCCGTCGACCGTTTGCCGGTAGTCCCAGGCCGACTTCGCGCTGGCCAGCACGATCCGCCGGGCGGTGTCGCGGGCCGCGGCGTCGTCCGCCGAGTCCCCCGGCAGCGTGGTGGCGACCAGCGCCAGGTATCGGGCGGTGATGCCGGAGAACAGTCCCCCGTCCCCGCCGCCGGCCCCGGTCAGCACGCCCGTCGGGGCCATGTGGTCGGCGACGGCCGCGACCAGCCGATGCACCCGCGGGGCGTGCCGGTCGTCATGGGTGCGCGCCGCGAGTTCCGTTTCCAGGCCGAGCACCACGCCCTGGCAATAGGTGTACTGGGCGCGGACCAGGGAGCCGGCCTTGATGCCGTCGAACACCAGGTGCGTCTCCGGGTCGATCAGGGTCTCGTTGATCCAGTCGGCCATCTGCTGGGCGCGCCGCATCTTCTCGCCGTAGCGGGCCAGGAAGATTCCCGCCGGGCCGTTGGCGGGGGCGTTGAAGAACTGGTCCTGCTTGCGCCACGGGATGCCGCCGCCGTCCTCGGGCACCCACGCGTTCAGGAACTGGTCGGCGAGCTTGGGCAGCGCGCGGTGGCGCTCGACCCCGGCTATCCGGGCGGCGCGTTCCAAAGCCAGCGCCAGCCAGGCCATGTCGTCGTAGTAGCTGTTGGTCCAGCGAAAGTTGTTGCGCAGCCGGTGGGAACGGACCTGCCGGTTGATCCTGGTGTGCCGCTCCGGCCGCGGGTCGCGCAGCTGCGCGTCGACCAGACAATCCAGCAGGTGCGCCTGCCACCAGTAGTGCCAGGTGCCGAACATCCGGTCACGGCGCGTCGACGGCCAGGCCACCACGCCCAGCTGCGTTGCGGGCAGGCCCCAGAGGCGCTTGAGGTGCCGTTGCGTGACGGCGGCCTCGGAGCTGGCCGCGCGGTTGACCCACAGCTGATCCATACTCCCCGATCCTGCCTCATACTGATATATGCGCTACCGGCAAACCATTTCGGGGACCACGCACACCTTCGACGGGCTGGTCGACGTGATGGCCAAGGCGACGCCGCTGCGCTCCGGCGACCAGCTGGCGGGGTGCGCCGCCGGCTCCGACGCCGAACGGGCCGCGGCCGCGTGGGTGCTGGCCGACATTCCGCTGGCGACGTTCCTCACCGACGTGCTGGTGCCGTACGAGACCGACGAGGTCACCCGCCTCATCATCGACGGCCACGACCGCGACGCATTCGGCCCGATCGCCGGCTTGACCGTGGGCGGCTTCCGCGACTGGCTGCTGGACGCCGCGTCCCGCGGCGACGGCGCGGCGCGCATCACCGCCGTCTCCCCGGGGCTGACGCCGGAAATGGTTGCCGCGGTGTCGAAGATCATGCGCAATCAGGATTTGATCCTGGTGGCCGCCGCGGCGACGGCGACCGCGGCATTCCGCACCACCATCGGGCTGCCGGGCACGCTGGCCACCCGGCTGCAACCGAACCATCCCACCGACGACCCGCGCGGGATCGCCGCGGCGCTGCTCGACGGGCTGCTGATGGGCTGCGGCGACGCGGTGATCGGCGTCAACCCGGCGACCGACTCGCCGCACGCGGCGTCCGACCTGCTGCACCTGCTCGACGACATCCGGCAGCGGTTCGCGATCCCGGTCCAGTCGTGCGTGCTGTGCCACGTCACGACCACGATGGAGCTGATCGAGCGGGGCGCGCCCGTCGACCTGGTGTTCCAGTCGATCGCCGGCACCGAGGGCGCCAACGCCTCGTTCGGCACCTCGATTCCGATGCTGCTGGAGGCCAACGAGGCCGCCCGGTCGCTGAACCGCGGGACCGTCGGCGACAACGTCATGTACCTGGAGACCGGGCAGGGCGCGGCGCTGTCGGCGGGGGCCCACCTCGGCGTGGGGAACAAACCGGTCGATCAGCAGACGCTCGAGGCGCGGGCCTACGCGGTGGCCCGGGCGCTGCAGCCGCTGCTGATCGACACCGTGGTCGGCTTCATCGGGCCGGAGTACCTCTACGACGGCAAGCAGATCATCCGCGCCGGCCTGGAAGACAACTTCTGCGGGAAACTGCTCGGCCTGCCGATGGGCGTCGACGTCTGCTACACCAACCACGCCGAGGCCGATCAGGACGACATGGACACGCTGCTCACCCTGCTCGGCGTGGCGGGCACCGCGTTCGTCATCACCGTTCCCGGCGCCGACGACATCATGCTGGGTTACCAGAGCCTGTCCTTTCACGACGCGCTGTACGTGCGAAAAGCGTTGGGGCTGCGGCCCGCTCCCGAATTCGAGGCGTGGCTGGCCGGCCTCGGCATGGCCGACGCCGACGGCCGGATCCTGCCCGTCGACCCCGCGACGTCGCCGCTGCGCGCGCTGGCAGCCGGCTGATGACCGACCCGGAACCCCCGGACGTCTGGGCCCCGCTGCGGGCGACCACGCAGGCGCGGATCGGCCTCGGGCGGGCGGGAGATTCGCTGCCGACCCGGCGCGTCCTGGAGTTTCGGGCAGCGCACGCCGCGGCACGCGACGCCGTGCACGACCCGCTCGACGTCGACGGCCTCGTCCAGCGGCTCCGCGGCGTCGGCATCGGCGAGCCGCTACAGGTGCACAGCCGGGCCACCTCCCGCGGCGAATACCTGCGCCGGCCCGACCTCGGCCGCAGCCCGGCGGACCTGTCGGATCTGCCGAACACCAAGGCGGACGTCGGATTTGTGCTCGCCGACGGCCTCTCGCCCCGGGCGCTGACCGACCACGCCGCGGGCATGGTCGAGGCGCTGGTGCGCGCGTTCGACGGCCGGTACACGATCGCCCCGCCGGTGGTCGCCACCCAGGCCCGCGTCGCGCTCGGTGACCACATCGGTGCAGCCCTGGGTGTCACAACGGTTCTCGTCCTCATCGGAGAACGGCCGGGGCTGTCGGTCGCCGACAGCCTGGGCATCTATCTGACGCACCGGCCGGCGCCGGGGCGCACCGACGCCGACCGCAACTGCGTGTCCAACATCCATCCGCCCGACGGCCTGGACTACCCGGCGGCCGCGGCGGTCACCGCCGCGCTGGTCGCAGGCGCCCGCGAACTCGGCCGCTCGGGGGTCGCCCTCAAAGACACGACGCGAGCGGCGATCGGCAGTTCTAGCGCCTCCGGCCGAGCACCCAACCCAACACCAGCGCGGCCAGCACGGCCAGCAGCACCGGGGCGTACCTCTTGAGCTGGTCGCCGCCGGCGAGGTCGAGCAGGTCGATGGGCTCGGGCTCGGCGGCGTGGCGTGGCTCCGGGGCGCGCCCGACCTGCGGGGGGCCCTCGGGTGTGGCCGGCGCGGCCACCGATTCCGCGACGAGCTTGGCTTCGAGCGACTCCACGAACTGGCCCAGCAGCTTTTCCGACACCTGCTGCAGCATGCCGCTGCCGAACTGGGCCAGCTTGCCGGCGATCTTCAGGTCGGTGTCGACGGTGACGCCGGTGCGATCGCCGTCCTCGTGGAGCTGGGCGGTGACCGTCGCCGCCGCGTTGCCGGTCCCGCGGGTCTCCTTGCCCTTGGCGTCGATCACCGCGCGGTATTGGCCGCGATCGTGCTCGACGAAGCGCACCTTGCCGCTGAACTCGCTGGTGACGGGGCCTACCTTCACCTTGACCTTGCCGAGGTAGTCGTCGCCCTCGTGGCCGGTCAGCGCGGCCCCGGGCATCAGCGGGATCACCTGCTCCAGGTCGCTCAGCACGTCCCAGGCCTCTTCGATGGGGGCACTGACGGTGAACTGGTTGGCGATCTTCATCCCGGGGTCCTCTCGTGTGCGGCGACGACGGCGTCGTGCACAGCCTACGGGCGGCACTACGGAAGTAGAGTGGGGTCCCCCGCGTCATGGTGGATCCGCCCGCCGATCTCGGCCAGCGGGCGGCCCCCGCCGCCCCAGCGCTTGGCGATGATGTCGGCGGCGATCGAGACCGCGGTCTCCTCGGGGGTGCGCGCACCGAGGTCCAGCCCGATCGGGCTGGACAGCCGGCTCAGTTCGGCGCCGGTCAGCCCGGCGGCCTGGAGCCGGGTCATCCGGTCGTCATGCGTGCGGCGCGACCCCATCGCTCCGACGTAGCCGACCTCGGGCAGGCGCAGCGCCACCTCGAGCACCGGCACATCGAACTTCGGGTCGTGGGTCAGCACGCAGATCACCGTGTGCCGATCGACGGCGCCCGCCTCCGCCTGGGCCGTGAGGTAGCGGTGGGGCCAGTCGACGACGACCTCGTCGGCCGTCGGGAAGCGGGCCCGGGTGGCGAACACCGGGCGGGCATCGCACACGGTGACGCGGTAGCCGAGGAACGAGCCCTGCCGCGCCAGCGCGGCGGCGAAGTCGATCGCGCCGAAGATCAGCATCTGCGGCGGCGGCGCGAAGCTGGACACGAAGACCTCCATGCCGTCGCCGAGCCGCTGCCCGTCGGGCCCGTACACGAGGACGTCGCTGCGGCCCAGCGCGAGCAGCCCGCGCGCGTCGTCGGCGACCGCGGCGTCGGCGCGCGCCGAGCCCAGCGAACCCGCCACGCCGTCGGGCCGGATGACGATCCGCCGGCCCACCCAGTCCGGGTCGGGGTGGGCGACGACGGTGGCGGTCGCCACCGCGCGACGCTCGGCGATGTCGTCGGCCACTGCGCCGAGCTCGGGAAACGACGCGCGCGAGACCGGTTCGACGAACACGTCGATGACGCCGCCGCACGTCAGGCCGATCGTGAACGCGTCGTCGTCGCTGACTCCGTAGCGCTCCAGCCGCGGCGCCCCGGTCTTCGCAGCCTCGGCGGCGAGGTCGTACACCGCGCCCTCCACGCAGCCGCCCGACACCGACCCGGTGACCGAGCCGTCCGGCGCGACCACCATCGCCGCCCCCGGCGGGCGCGGCGCGGACCGGAAGGTACGCACCACCGTGCCCAGCCCCGCAATATCGCCGGCACGCCAGATCGACATCAGCTCGGCAATCACGTCACGCACCCTCTCAACGTATGCGGACGGCCGCGAGCCCGGCTCAACTTGGGGTCTATTCGCCTCGGCTCGGCCGGACGAGGTATCCCACGCCGTCGCGGGTGAACCCTTGGCTTCGAGTGTGCGCTGAGGGCGGCGACACGCCGAAAATCCCCGCCCTGAGCGCACATTCGATGCGCAAGCGGGAAAGCGACGCCGCTACCAGGCGCGCGACAGGTCGGCGTGCTGCCGGACCCAGGCGTGCATCGCGATCCCGGCGGCCACCCCGGCATTGATGCTCCGCGTCGAGCCGAATTGGGCGATCGACACCGCCATCGCGGCGCCCGCGCGGATGTCGTCGGTGATGCCCGGGCCCTCCTGACCGAACACCAGCAGGCAGTTCCGCGGCAGCGCGGTCTCCTCGAGCCGCGTCGCGCCGGGGACGTTGTCCACCGCGACCACCGTCAGCCCGGCACCGGCGGCGAAGCCCAGCAGGTCGGCGGTGCTGTCGTGATGGCACAGCCGCTGATAGCGGTCGGTCACCATGGCGCCGCGGCGATTCCACCGCCGCCGGCCGACGATGTGCACGGTGTGCACCGCGAAGGCGTTGGCGGTGCGCACCACCGAGCCGATGTTGGCGTCGTGCCCAAAGTTCTCGATCGCCACGTGCAGGGGATGGCGGCGGCGGTCGATGTCGGCGATGATCGCCTCGCGCGTCCAGTACCGATAGGCGTCGACGACGTTGCGAGTGTCGCCCTCGCGCAACAGGACCGGGTCGTATCGCGGGTCGTCGGGCGGGTCGCCGGGCCACGGCCCCACCCCGGCGGCCGGTGCGGCCCATTCGGTCGGCCCGGGCCCCGGTTCGCTCATCGCGGCGTCCACACCGCGGCGTGCGTGCCGTCGACCGCCACCGTCGCGTAGAGCAGCGCCTCGTTGATCTCGCCCTGCGTGCACAACGACGCGCTGACGTGCACCGCGTCCAGCGAGGCGTCGGGCAGGATCAGCACCGACGACCCGTACGCCGAGCAGGCCGGGTTCAGCCCGGCGCCGGGCAGCGTCGGGGACGCGAGCAGCATCAGCGGGCCGCCGCGGTTGGCCGACTCGTCGCGATACCGGGCGGCCAACCCGTCGGCTTCCAGCCCGAGCAGCATGTAGCCGGTGCCGTTGAACGCCGCCGGATCGCCGAGCTGCGCCTTCGTCATCGGGGCGCCGTCGGCGCGCCAGGCCGACAGACTGACGGTCTTCACCGACAGGCCGGTGTCGTTGGCGTTGGTGGGCATCAGCCCCACCGGGAACGCGGCCGGGTAGGCCGCCGAGCTGTTCGGGATCCGGTCGCGCGGCGAGTAGGTGTACACGCCGCGGACCTGACTGCGATCCTTAAGCGGCCCAAGGCAAACCGTCCCGGCGAGCCGGTCGCCGGAGGCCGACAGCGGCGCGTGGACGTCGGGCGCCTGGCCCGCCGGGCGGTCGCAACTGCCCAGCCCGTTGGACTCCATCGGGTGCGACAGCGCCCCGTAGAGCCCGAACCGGATGTCCTCGGGTTTGGCGTGCGGCGCCTGCGGGTTGGCCGCCGAGGCGTCGACGTCGATCAGCACGTAGTCGCCGTCCCACCGCAGGTTCGACACCGCCATGTTCCAGCCCAGCAGCGAAAGCGATTCCCCGAAGCGGGCGCCCTGCGCGCCGTAGGGGCGGACGGGCTGGCTGGCGCCCGAGCAACCCGTGAGGCAAGCGAGCAGGCAGGCGGCCATCGCGAGGAAGGTGCGCACAGCGATGACGGCCTAGCCCAGCCCCAGATCGGCGAGGCCCAGCACGCTGCGGTACGGCAGGCCCTCGGCCTCGATGGCCTCGGCCGCGCCGGTGGAACGGTCCACGACCGTGGCCACGCCGACCACGTGCCCGCCTGCCTCTTGGACGGCGCGCACCGCGGTCAGCGCCGACGCCCCCGTCGTGCTGGTGTCCTCGACGACCAGCACGCGCTTGCCCGCGACCTCGGAGCCCTCGATAAGGCGTTGCAGCCCATGGGTTTTCGCGGACTTGCGCACGACGAACGCGTCGATCGGGCGGCCCGGCGCGTGCATGACGGCCGTAGCGACCGGGTCGGCGCCCAGGGTGAGGCCGCCGACCACCGCGTAGTCCCAGTCGTGGGTGAGGTCGCGCATCAGCGTGCCGATCAAGGCGGAGGCCCGGTGGTGCAGGGTCGCGCGGCGCAGGTCGACGTAGTAGTCGGCCTCCTTGCCCGACGACAGTGTCACCTTGCCGTGCACCACCGACAGCCGGCGCACCAGGTCGGCCAGCTCCTCGCGGGAGTCGCCGCGCGGGTCAGGTCCTGCCACGGCCACCGCCGATCCGCTTGGTCACGGCCCGCATCAGGGTCCGCGGAATCATCCGCTCCACGGCGATGATCGCCTTGTATTGCAGGCCGGGGATGCTGATCACCTTGCCGCGCGCGATGTCGGCCAGGCTCTGGTTCACCACGTCGTCGACCTCGAGCCACATGAACGACGGTGACTTGGCCATGTCGATCCCGGCGCGGGCGTGAAACTCGGTGTGCACGTAGCCCGGACACACGGCGTGCACCCCGACGCCGGTGCCCTGCAGGCCGACGGACAGGCCCTCGCTGAACGAGATGACCCACGCCTTGGATGCCGAGTAGGTCGAGCCGCGGCCCGGCACCAGCCCCGCGACGCTCGCGATGTTGATCACGGTGCCGGCGCCGGCGTCCAGCATGGCGGGCAGGGCCGCCCGGGTGAGGTGCATGACCGCGGTGACGTTGACGTCGAGCTGCGACTGCAGCAGCGCGGGATCGGTCGCCCAGAAGTCGCCGGAGGTGCCGAAGCCGGCGTTGTTCACCAGGACGCGCACCCCGCGGGACAGCCGTTCGCAGACCTGGTCGCGGCCGGCGGCGTCGGCCAGGTCGGCGGGCAGCACCTCGATGTTGCCGGCGCGGCCCTGCAGTTCGCCGGCGAGGTCGGTCAGCCGGTCGACGTCGCGGGCGACCAGGACCAGGTCGTATCCGTCGTTGGCATAGCGTCGCGCGTAGCCGGCGCCGATCCCCGAGGTGGGCCCGGTGATCAGGGCTACGGGACGAGGCATGAGCGACATCCTAATGACGGCGGCCGCGCCGCCCACCCGGCGCCCGGCGCGCCGTCAGTGCTGATAGTTGGTGGCCTGGTGGCCGTTGCGCCCCGCCGGCGGCGGGCGGCGAACGGCGTCCGGGCCGCGCTGCTCCCGCCGGATCGGCTCGGCCGGCCGGCGCGCGGACGCCTGAACGTCGGAGCCCAGTAGCCCGGCCACGTCCTGCTGCGGACGCCGGGGCGGCAGCTCGGCGCGGCCGGCGGGCGCCAGCGGGCGGCTGGGCGCCGCGCCGCGCAGCCCCGCGGGCGCGCCCGCCTCCTGCTGGGTCTCCTCCGGCAGCGGCGGCAGCACCCGCAACAGGTCGTTGAACTGACGCACGGTGCGCAGGCCCTCGTCCCACTGGGTGCGGGTGCTGGTGATGGGCATGGCGACCAGCGTCCAGTTCTGCTCGTTCCACATGATCTCGGCGGAGTCCGGGGCGGTGTGCGCGAAGGTGACCATGCGGCGGTCGCAGGCCCGCCGGGCGGCGTCCAGGTTGGTGGAGTACACCATCCGCGGGCCGATCGCGCCCAGCAGCCAAATGTCGCTCTCCCGTGGCTCTTTGAGCCCCTTGAGCCGCAGGTCCACCACGACGTTGGTGCCCACCTTGCGGTGCAGCGCGATCACGGTGGCGACTTCCTCGAGGTCGAAGATGTACACCGCCTCGCCGCGGATCTGACCCAGCACGACGTTCTCGGCGGCGATGTCGCCGACCGTCGAGATGACACCGCGCTTCCAGCGCTTGAGGATGTCGGCCGATTCCCGCTCATAGTCGAACCCGTGCGACCGCGCCCAGGATTTGCGGCGCCTGCTGCGTCCGCGGCGTCGATCGAGGTCGACGTACAGCAACACGCCCGCGCCGACGAAGCACAGCGCGGAGAGCGTGAACCAAAGGGGGACCATCCCACACAGGGTATCCGCATTTGCTCCGGAATAAATAAGTCCGGTCGGTCACAACCCAGTCACAGGACCAAACACTCCACTGATGCGCCGAACGTCGACTTGTTGGGCTCTTTCGGATGAAATGCCCACAACAAGTCGACGTTCGAGCAGCATCAGCCCAGGATCAGCGAATCGCCGTCCGGGCTGACGTTCACCGGCACGGTGTCGCCGTCGTGAATGTCACCGGCCAGCAGCAGCTTGGCCAACTGGTCGCCGATGGCCTGCTGCACCAGCCGGCGCAACGGCCGCGCGCCGTACACCGGGTCGAACCCGCGCTGGGCCAGCCACTGCTTGGCCGGCAGCGACACCTCCAGCGTCAGCCGACGCTGCGCCAGCCGCTTCTGCAGCTGGGCCAGCTGGATGTCGACGATCGACACCAGCTCGCCGGGCTCGAGGCCGTGGAAGATGATCACGTCGTCGAGCCGGTTGATGAACTCCGGCTTGAACGCCGAGCGCACCGCGGCCATCACCTGCTCCTCGCTGCCGCCCGACCCGAGGTTGGACGTCAGGATCAGGATGGTGTTGCGGAAGTCGACCGTGCGGCCCTGACCATCCGTCAACCGGCCCTCGTCGAGCACCTGCAGCAGCACGTCGAACACGTCCGGGTGCGCCTTTTCGATCTCGTCGAACAGGATCACCGTGTACGGGCGCCGCCGCACCGCCTCGGTCAGCTGGCCGCCCTGGTCGTAACCGATGTAGCCGGGCGGGGCGCCGACGAGCCGGGCGACCGAGTGCTTCTCGCCGTACTCGCTCATGTCGATGCGGACCATCGCGCGCTCGTCGTCGAACAGGAACTCCGCCAGCGCCTTGGCCAGCTCGGTCTTACCGACACCGGTCGGCCCGAGGAACATGAACGACCCGGTCGGCCGGTTGGGGTCGGCCACCCCGGCCCGGCTGCGACGCACCGCGTCGGACACGGCCGTCACCGCACGCTTCTGGCCGATGACGCGCTTGCCCAGCTCGTCTTCCATGCGCAGCAGCTTGGCGGTCTCGCCCTCGAGCATCCGCCCGGCGGGGATGCCGGTCCACGCCGACACCACCTCCGCGATGTCGTCGGGCCCGACCTCCTCCTTGAGCATCACGTTCTCGCGCGCCTCGGCCTGGGGCAGCGCCGCGTCGAGCTTCTTCTCGACCTCGGGGATGCGCCCGTAGCGCAGTTCGGCGGCCTTGGCCAGATCGCCGTCGCGCTCGGCGCGCTCGGACTCCCCGCGCAACGCCTCCAGCTGCTCCTTGAGCTCGCGGACCACGTCGATCGCGCTCTTCTCGTTCTGCCAGCGGGTGGTGAGCTCGGCCAGCTTCTCCTTCTGGTCGGCCAGCTCGGAGCGCAGCTTCTCCAGCCGCTCCTTGGACGCCTCGTCCTCCTCCTTGGCCAGCGCCATCTCCTCGATCTCGAGGCGGCGCACCAGGCGCTCGACCTCGTCGATTTCGACGGGCCGCGAGTCGATCTCCATCTTCAAGCGCGAGGCGGCCTCGTCGACCAGGTCGATGGCCTTGTCGGGCAGGAAGCGCGCGGTGATGTAGCGGTCGGACAGCGTCGCCGCGGCCACCAGGGCCGAGTCGGTGATGCGCACCCCGTGGTGCACCTCGTAGCGGTCCTTCAGGCCGCGCAGGATGCCGACGGTGTCCTCCACCGACGGCTCGCCGACCAGCACCTGCTGGAAGCGCCGCTCCAGGGCGGCGTCCTTCTCGATGTACTTGCGGTACTCGTCGAGCGTGGTGGCGCCGACCAGCCGCAGCTCGCCGCGGGCCAGCATCGGCTTGATCATGTTGCCGGCGTCCATCGCGCCCTCGCCGGTCGCGCCCGCGCCGACGATCGTGTGCAGCTCGTCGATGAACGTGATGATCTGGCCGGCGGAGTTCTTGATGTCGTCGAGGACGGCCTTGAGCCGCTCCTCGAATTCGCCGCGGTACTTGGCGCCGGCCACCATCGAGCCCAGGTCCAGGCTGATGACGGTCTTGTCGCGCAGGCTCTCCGGTACGTCGCCGGCCACGATGCGCTGGGCCAGGCCCTCCACGATCGCGGTCTTGCCGACGCCGGGCTCGCCGATCAGCACGGGGTTGTTCTTGGTGCGCCGGCTCAGCACCTGCACGACGCGGCGGATCTCGTTGTCGCGCCCGATGACCGGGTCGAGCTTGCCCTCGCGGGCGCGCGCGGTCAGGTCGGTCGAGTACTTCTCCAGCGCCTGGTAGGTGGCCTCCGGCTCGGGGCTGGTGACGCGGGCGCTACCGCGCACCTTGACGAAGCCGTCGCGCAGCGCCTGCGGCGACGCGCCGTGGCCGGTCAGCAGCTTGGCCACGTCGGAATCTCCCGTGGCCAGGCCAACCAGCAGGTGCTCGGTGGAGACGTACTCGTCGTCCATCTCGGTCGCCAGTTGCTGGGCGGTGGTGATGGCGGCCAGCGATTCACGCGACAGCTGGGGCTGCGAGCTGGCGCCGCTGGCCTGCGGCAGCCGCTCGACCAGGCGCTCGGCCTCGGCGCGGATGGTCGCGGGCTGGACGCCGACAGCCTCCAGCAGCGGCCCCGCGATCCCGTCGGCCTGCGTCAGCAGGGCCATCAGCAGGTGCGCGGGCCGGATCTCGGGGTTACCGGCGGCCGAGGCCGCCTGGAGCGCCGAGGTCAGCGCCGCTTGCGTCTTGGTTGTCGGGTTGAAAGAGTCCACGACGCCTCCGTTCGGTACGTAGGGAAAATGCTTGTCGCGATGTTCAACGTCGTCAAGGTTGAGTGTGTTCCGCTCAACCCTAACGAGTTTTGAGCACTACGGTGCACCGGGTACCCGGGTAACGATGACGCAGACAGAACCACACCAGGAGCGGACCGATGGGCGCCGCGCCTTCAGGCTTGCCATCGTGGTCGGCGGACTGGCGCTGGCGGGGCTGGCCGTCGCCGGATTCCGCACCGACCTGGGTGCCGACGGCCCGTCGGCCACCGTCCCTGAGGCCGGAACGTTGCAGGTCAACGGGACGGGCACGACGAAGACCGTCCGCTGCCAGGGCGGCTACCTCTCGGTCAGCGGTCAGACCAACACTGTCACCGTCACCGGCCACTGCACCAGCGTCAGCGTGTCCGGCCACGGCAACCGCGTCGCGGTCGACAGCACGGACGCGGTGAGCACCTCCGGAACCGGCAACGCGGTGACGTACCACTGGGGTTCACCCAACGTCGCCAACGCCGGGGCGGCCAACACCGTCAAGCAGGGCTGAGCCCGGGTCACGGGCGATAGGCCGCCGGCAGGTCGAGTTCGTCCGCGTCGCCGGTGAGATAGCGCTGCACGCTCGGCGCGATCAGCGCGACGACCTCGTCGGTGCGCAGCTCGGCAAGCGGCCCCACCCGCATCACGTAGCGGAACAACGCGGTGCCCACCAGGTTGGTCCCCGCCAGGTTGGCCCGCAGCACGGTGTCGGGCCCCTCGCCCAGGACGCCGGAGATGGCCGCCATCACGTAGCCGCGCATGAACTCGCGGAAGGCCTCGTACGCATCGGAGTTCAGCATCGCCGAGTGCAGCATGGCGACCATGGTCGGGCCGGTTTCCGGCTCTTCCCAGATCCGCAGGTAGGCCCGCACCAACCGCACGCCGACGTCCTCGCGTGGGCCGTCGGTCATCGCGGCGACCAGCACGTCGCCGTCCAGGATCAGCCGCATCGACTCACGGAACAGCTCGGCCTTGGAACCGAACAGGTACAGCACCATCGCGGCGTCCACGTGTGCGTCGTCCGCGATCTGACGCAGCGTCGTCTTCTCGAAGCCCTGCGCGGCGAACCGCCGCTTGGCCGCTCGGAGCACCACGTCCTTCGACACGGGCTCGCCCTGGCGGCGGCCCCTGCGCTTTTGCGCGCCTCCGGCGCCGGGCGCTCTTTTCGCGCCCGCGGGGGAAGCGGCAGGTGGCGGCATAGGACGACCGTATCATTTCACTAGTCGTTGAAAATATTGAACACGGCCGTTACGCTGCGAACGTCATATTTCATCTGCTGATGAAAAGGAGGTAGCGCATGATCACGCAGTCGCTTCCCCAGCACGGCCGGCCGGCACACTCCCGTCCGGCGCTGCCACTCTTGCGTGCTACGGGAATCGTCGCGGCGATGACCGTCGCGGTGGCCATCATCTGCGTCGCCTTCGCGCTGCCGGCGGCACGCTCGAAGCCACACCACATTCCGATCGGCCTGGTGGGGCCCGGCCTGGTAACCGGGCTGATCAACAGCCAGCTCGATACCGCCGCTCCGGGCGGCTTCACCGTGACCACCTACCCGGACGAGGCCGCGCTGCGGTCGGCGATCCGCAACCGCGACGGCTACGGCGGCCTGGTGGTCACCCCCAAGGGCCCCACCCTGCTGCTCGCATCCGGGGCGAGCCCGACCGTGGCACAACTGCTGACGCAGATCGGCGACCGCGTCGCGCAACGCACGGGCGCGCCCTTGCGCACCGAAGACCTGGCCCCGCTGCCGGCCGACGACCCGCGCGGCGCAGGCCTGGCCGCATCCGCGCTGCCGATCACCCTGGCCGGCATCCTGCCCGCCATCGTGCTGTTGCTGGCATTTCCGCGCCGACCCTGGCTGAATTTCGCTGTCGCAAGCGCATTTTCGGTCGCGGCCGCGGCGACCGTCGCGGTGTTGCTGCGCTACGTGCTCGGGTCGGTCGATCAAAATTTCTGGGGCGTGGCCGCCGGGCTCACGCTGGGCACATTGGCGATGACGTTGCCGACGCTGGCGCTGGGCACGCTGTTCGGCCGGGTCGGCCTGAGCAGCGCGGTCGCGGTCGCCATGCTGCTGGGCAACCCGCTGTCGGGACTGATGAGCGCCCCGGAGATGTTGCCGTCCGGGTGGGGCGCGCTGGGCCAGCTGCTGCCGCAAGGGGCCAACGCCACGTTGCTGCGATCGACGGCGTTCTTCTCCGGTGCCGGGGCGACCACGGCCGGCGTCGTGCTGTGCTGCTGGGTGGCCGCCGGGGCCGTGCTGATCGGGATTGCCGGCGCGCGGCGCGCCTAGAATCGGGCCCCGTGGGGCTCGAGGACACCGACGCGTTGCGGGTGCTGCGCGACGCCTTCGCCCAGGGCGAGGCCGGGCCCGACAACGAGCTGGTCCGGCGGTTCTACACCCAGTGGTTCGGCCTCGACGTCTCGGTGCGCGACCTGTTCCCGCCCGAAATGGGTGATCAGCGCACCGCTTTCGCCCACGCCCTGCGCTGGGTGTACGGCGAACTCGTCGACCAGCGAGCCCAGGAACCGGTGGCCTTCCTCGCCCAGCTCGGCCGGGATCACCGCAAATACGGTGTGCTGCCGCAGCATTACGACACGCTGCGGCAGGCGTTGTTCTCGTCGCTGCGGACTCACCTCGGCGACGCCTGGACCGACGCCGTCGCCGAGGCCGCCACCCAGTCGCTCAACCTGATCACCGGGGTGATGCGGGGCGCGGCCGACGCCGAGGAGGGCCCCGCCTGGTGGGACGGCACGGTGATCGAGCACATGCGGGTGTCCCGCGACCTCGCCGTGGTCCGGCTGCAGCTCGACCGCCCGATGGACTATCACGCCGGCCAGTACGTCAACGCCCACGTCCCGCAGTGCCCGCGGCGCTGGCGCTACCTGTCCCCCGCCATCCCGGCGGACCCGGGCGGCGGCATCGAGTTCCACGTCCGCGTGGTGCCCGGCGGCCTGGTCAGCACCGCCATCGTCAACGAGACGCGGCCAGGCGACCGGTGGCGGCTGTCCAGCCCGCACGGCGGCCTGCGGGTGGACCGGGACGGCGGCGACGTGCTGATGGTCGCCGGCAGCACCGGCCTGGCGCCCCTGCGCGCACTGATCATGGACCTCAGCCGATACGCCGTGAACCCGCGCGTGCACCTGTTCTTCGGCGCCCGCTACCGCTGCGAGCTCTACGACCTGCCGACCCTGTGGCAGGTGGCATCGCACAATCCGTGGCTGTCGGTCTCGCCGGTATCCGAATACAGCGCCGACCCGGCGTGGGCCGCCGACTATCCCGACTGCACGCCGCCACGCGGACTGCACGTGCGCCAAACCGGCCGGCTCCCCGACGTGGTGACCAAGTACGGCGGGTGGGGCGACCGGCAGATCCTGATCTGCGGCGGGCCGGCGATGGTGCGGGCCACCAAAGCCGCGCTGATCGCCAAAGGCGCTCCGCCTGAACACATTCAGCACGACCCACTGTGGAGGTAGGCATGCGCGTCGTCACCCTGCGCGACCAGGCATCGGCGCTGACCGCCGAGTTCGTGCCCGGGGCGGGCATGATCGGAACCTCGCTCAGCGACGCCGGCGTGGAGCTGTTGGGGCAACGGCGCGGGCTGGACGCCTATGTGGCCAATGGCAAGACGATGGGGATCCCGATCCTGTATCCCTGGGCAAACCGCCTGGGCGCCAACAGCTATACCGCGCAAGGCGTGACGACGACGCTGACACCGGGCGACAACGGGGTTCGCGCCGATCCCAACGGCCTGCCGATCCACGGCGTGCTCGCCGCCTACCCGGGCTGGCGGGTGACGGCGGAGTCGGCCGACGAATTGGTGGCCGAGTTGGACTTCGCCGCCGATCCGCGACTGCTGGCCAGCTTTCCCTACCCGCATGTGCTGACGGTGGCGGTGCGGCTGGCCGAGCGGACACTGACGGTGCGCACCACGGTGACGGCCACCGGCCCAAACGCCGTCCCGCTGTGCTTCGGCTTTCACCCCTACCTGCAGCTGCCCGACGCGCCGCGCGCCGAGTGGGTGATCGAGGCCCCGCCGCTGCGACACCTGCTCCTCGACGACGTTGGGCTGCCCACCGGCGAATCCGAACCTCAGCCGGCCCTGTCGGAATCCTTGGGAGACAAGGCTTTCGACGATGCCTACGACGAGGTGCCCGACGGCGCGGTGTTCGCGGTCTCCGGCGGCGGCCGCCGCATCGAGGTGCGCTTCGAAAGCGGGTATCCGGCCACGCAGATCTTCGCGCCCACCGGCGACGACCCCGCGACGCGGATCGTCTGCTTCGAGCCGATGACCGCGCCAACCGACGCGCTGCGCCGCGGCGGCTACCGCTGCGCGCGACCGGGAGAGCCCGCGGTCGCCCAATTCTCGATCCGCGCATAGGGATTCGCCATGTCCGACCCGGCCCAACCGCAGATCGGGCGAATGATCGAGCAGTTCCAGGCGGTCATAGCGCTTCTCGACGAGCAGGTCCGGCGGATGCAACGAGTGGCGATCGTGGTCAGCGACCAGACCGGCACGGTCGAGGTGACCATGAACGGCCATCTGCGCCTGACCGGCCTGGTCATCGATCCGGGGATACTGGCCCTGGGCGCCCAGGAGGTGACGAGGCGGATCAACGAAGCAATAAGCGAGGCAACCGAATTCGCCGACGAGTGGGCGGACGAGGACATTGTCGACCTGGAGACCCGGGTCGCCGACGCGCTGGCGAAGCTCAGGGACCTGCCGCCGCCGACGTAGCGCTCACGCGACCCAGACGCGGCGCTCCGCCCGGTGAGCCGACGGCGACTCCAGCGCCAGCCGGCCGTCCGCGTCCAGCGTGTAGGGGAAGATCAATCCGATCGCCACGCCCTCGCGGTGCTCGGCGGTCAGCTCGATGCCGTCCCGGTGCTGTTCGGTCAGCGTCACGTTAACCGCCACCACTGCGGCGCGCAGCGAGTCCTTCACCTCGATGAGCGCGCGCCACTGGGCGGCGAGCTGCTCGGCCACCTGCAGATCCCGGCCGCGGGGGTAGTTCGGCTGGACGGCCTGGCGCTGACCCTGAGCGGACACGGCCAGCGCGAACGGCAGGAACTCGCCCGCCGCGGCGATGCGCTCGGCCGCGAAGGTGACCGCGGCGTCGACCAAGCCGTCCAGGTCCGCCTGCGCCTGCTCCGTCACTGTGTCGCGCCAACCCATGCGCCGAGGGTAGCCTGCTCACCATGGGGGCCAACGAGCTGCGCGTCTACTGTGCCGAGCTGACGCACGCGTCGAAAGAGACGACGAACGCGGCGGACGAGATCGAGGGCCTGCGGCGAAAATTGGGGACGCAGATGGGCGACCTTCGCCGCACCTGGACGGGGCAGGCGGCCACGGCATACCTCAACGTCTGGTCGGAGATCGACGAAGAATGCGAAGCCATGCTCGCCGACCTGCGCTGGATCGGGGAATCGCTGTCGGCGGCCGCCAATGCCTACGCGCACATGGAAACCAACGGGGCCAACGCCTTTCGAGCCCTAGAACCCCCGGGGGTGTAATCATGGCCCGACTCACCGTCAACGAGGACGAACTGGTGGACGCGGCCGACGCGATGCGCCAGTTCTGCCTCGTGATGAAGGACCGACTGTGCGAGGTGGCCAAGGATCTGCAAGGCCTGCAGGGCACGTGGGAGGGCGTGGGGTTCGACGTCTTTCTCGAGCGGGTGCAGCACTGGCAGCGCTGGGCGGACGAGGCGAGCGAGCAGGTGTTCGACATGCACCTCAACGCGCACATCGCGCACCGCAACTACACCCACAACGCCGAGGTCAACACCTCGATGTGGGGCGGATAGCGGCCGGCGTATTGGTCGGGCTGTTCGGCGGCCCGTATTCCGGCGGAATCTCGCCGACCCGTAGGCTTTTCGGAAACGGATCGGGCAACGCCGCGAGCTGGCCGCGGTCCGTGGGCTCGTCGGTGGCGGCGAAAAGCGCCCCCTCGTCGTAGAACGTGGTGCCCTCGGACGGCAGGTACTCACGGACGATCGGCAGGTACTCGGTGCCGAACCAGATCCACCAGATCGGGTGGGACGGTAGACCGAGTATCCCGTCCGCCCCGCGCAACAGGCCGCTGACGTCCTTGTTGACGTCGGTCGGCCCGGAGAGCTTGTGGTTGCGCAGCACCTCGCCGGTAGCCAGCACGCTGCCGCGCCGGCGGGCGAACTCGACGAAGAACCGGCGCACGGAGTTTCGCCAGCGCGGGTCGTCCAGCGGCTCGGCCACAATCCACAGAGTGTCGACGCAGACACCGCCCCACTCTTTCGGGAAGAGCCCGCCCTCAAGGCAGGGGAACGTCGCCTTGAACCGCGCCACATCGGAATAGACGTCCACGAACCGGGCGTCACCGTCGCGGTCTAGTCGGTAACGCAGCGGGTCCGATTCGCCGAAGCGGCGCGGAAGGGCCTCGGGGAGGAGCTTTCTCGCGAGTTCGAGCCAGAGCGTCGGGGCGTTGGGCGCCGACACCGGCGAGTACCAATCAAGCTTGAGGACTCGGATCAACTCGCTGTTGGGTCGGCTGGCCTTGCGAGCCCCTCGGGCACCGAGGATGTCCTCGGTCTGTTCGTCGACCGCCACGCCCCCCGCCGCGACGGCCAACGCCTTGGCGAACCGCCGCGCCGGCCGGACCTCGGCCGGGTCGCTGCCCTCCACGCTGATCTGCCAGCTGATGGCCGGCTCGAGAAGGTAGGGCACGACGTCGTCGGGCACGTCCTCGGGCTCGATCTCGTGGGGCCCGAACACGGTGAATGCATAGGTGTCGTCTTTGCCGCGCACCACGGTGACCTCACCGTCCCCGCTGTCCCCGATCGACAGCCCGGGGACGGATTCGACGATCGCCTCCAACTCCTCGTCGTCGACGCTGCCGGCCGCGTAGACCGTCAGGTCATACGACATGAGGTGGCCCCTTTCCGGGTGTAAACGCGAAATCCCAGGCTGCCATAGAATCGGTTCGCCGGTGGGAGAGCGGGGCGGGGAGTGACGGACGTCGATCCGGAATTGTTCTACGACGCGGCCGCTGCCTACAAGGAGAACAGCGACCACGCCGCCGCCGCGTTGCGCAAACTCGCCGGCGTCCAGGCCGCCAACGCCGCCGGGACGCACGGGGTCGGCCCGCAGTGGGCGGCGGCCTTCGACACCGCCGCCGACGAGGCCGGCCAGGTCTCCTTCCGGCTGGTCAACGTCTTCGACAACCTCGGTACCCTGTTGCGCCAGGACGGCATCAACCACGACGAGACCGAAGAGGCGTCCACCCTCAACCAGCGCGACGCGTTTGGGGGGCCGATCACCCCGCCGGGCCAGTCCGCCGGGACCTACATCGACGCGGCGGTCGATGTCGGCTCGGTCGCCGGGGGCGGCGACCCGGAACCGCCGCACTGGGACCTGGTGCGTGGCCAGATCACCGACGGCTGGCCCGACGGGCACCCCGACCGGGTGCAGGCGGTCGGTTCGGCGTGGGAGACGTTCGGGCACGACCTGGTGCACATCGACGACGAGCCCGGGCCGGAGGAACAGCGGCTCATTGTCGACGTCGAGGCGGCGGAGATCGCCTTCGTCGTCGACCGGCTCAACGAGGCGCGCGTCGTCAGCACCGACATCGCCGGCGCGTGCGGGGATCTGTCGCGCGCGGCCAAGGACTACGGGGACAAGCTCAAGTCGGTCAAGGACGACATGGCCTTCGTCGTCCGCAGCCTCGATCTGATCGTCAAGATCCTGGACGGTTATCCGCCGCAACTGCACCTCGTCACCGAGGCCATCAAGCGGACGTTCATCGCGACGGCGGTCACCCAGATCAACGGGCTGAACACGGCGCTGCGGACCACGGCCACCACCTCGATGACGGACCTGACGTCGGCCACCACCGCCATGAACGCCGCGTTGCCTACGGTGAAGACGCTGCTCACCCTGGTGCCACGACGCGTGGATCCGACTCCGACGCAACGGGTCAACGACAACCGCCTCAAGGGCCGCCGCGCCGAACAACTCGCCGGCATCGACCAAGACGCCAAGCGACCGATTCGTGTGACCGACCCGCAGACAGGCGCGATCAGAACACGAATTCCGGATGAGATCGATGACCGCAATCACGTGGTGCGCGAGGTGAAGAACGTGCAGAAGCTGGACGCCACGCGGCAGATCCGGGACATGGCACAGTGGGCACGGGACAACGGCTACAAGTTGGTCATCGTGGTGGACAAAGGCCGCACCAACGTCGGCAGCGTGGAGGACACCTTGCGAACGGACTACCCGGGGTTGAACGTGGAGATCGATCAAAGCATCAACCTCTCATGAGATCACCAGGCGACCCCGCTACTTGGCCGGAATCCGAGCAGGCGATGAAACGGGAACTCGACGCCGCAGGCATCCCCGAAGACACAGTCTGGGAATTGGTGAACTCACCCAACGACTATCCGCAGGCGGTGCCAATCGTCGTGGACTGGCTGCAACACCTCGATGAACGCGTTCCTCGTAATGAGGACCGCCGGGCGTGGCGTGCCGGACTGATCCGTAACCTGATCACTAAGCACGCCAAAGGAAACCGCGCCGCCGTAGACGTCCTGTTTGATCAGTTCAACATCGAGCCTCCGCTCAGCAACCTGGAACTCGAAGCCGCCGGCTTCGCGCTGGCCAAAATTTGCGAGCGCTCCGACTTCCCGCGTATCGCCGCCCTGATTCGCTCCGAGCGCGACTTTCCCACCAAATCGCTGCTGGTGGAATGGATCGGCCAAATCAAGACCGAGGAGGCGAAAGAGCTAGCGGTGAGCCAGCTTCCGTATCCGGCCTCCCGCATCCCGGCCATGAAGGCGCTGGCGCGTCAACGCGCTACGGGTGTGCGCGACGCCGTCGCGAAATACCTCGACGACGAGCACGAGATCTTCCGCAAGGAAGCCCGCAAAACCCTCGACAAACTGCCCGAGGACTGAAGGCTAACGGCCCCTGCGCGGCTGCCAGACCACCACGGCGGTGCTCTTGGGCACCACCGCCAGGTCGCGGCGCTGGCCGGCTCGCACCTGCGCCAGCTCCTCGGTCAACTCCTTCACCCGCGCCTGCAAGGCCTCGACCTGGTTGGTCAGCTCGATGATGCGTTTGATGCCGGCCAGGTTGACGCCCTCGTCCTGGGACAGCCGCTGCACCTCGCGCAGGAGGTCGACGTCGTGCTCCGAATACCGCCGTCCCCCACCGGAAGTGCGGCGCGGACTGACCAGGCCGAGGCGATCGTAGGTGCGCAGGGTCTGGGCGTGCATGCCGGCCAGCTCGGCGGCCACCGAGATCAGGAACGTCCGGGATTCCTCCCGTGAATTCTTGGCCATCAGCGGTTACCCGCCCATCCCGCTCGCGGGTCGAACCCACTGGCCCGCTCGGCGGCCGCGTACGCCTCCAGCGCCTCCGCCGCGGCGCCCTCGACGTTGGGCGGCACGGCGACCTTGACGGTGACCAGCAGGTCCCCGTTGCCGCCGCTGCGCTTGGGAACGCCCCGACCACGCACCCGCAGGATGCGTCCGTCGGACGTGCCCTTGGGCACCCGCACGCCGACCTTGCCGTCCAGCGTGGGCACCGAAATCGTTGAGCCCAAAGCCAACTCGGCGAAGCTGACGGGGACGGTCACGGTGAGGTCATCACCGTCGCGGCCAAACACGTTGTCCGGCCGCACATGTACCGTCACGTACAGGTCGCCCGACGGGGCCCCGCGCAGGCCCGCCTCGCCCTGCCCGGGCAGCCGGATGCGTTGCCCGTCCTCGACGCCCGGCGGGATCCGCACGTTGATGGTGCGGGTCCGGGTGGTGACCCCGGTGCCCTTGCACTCGTCGCAGGGGTGCTCGATGATCGAGCCGCTGCCCCGGCAATCGGTGCACGGTTCGGAGAAGCCGAACGCGCCCTGGTTGCGGCTGATCACGCCGGAGCCGTTGCAGGTGGGGCACACCTTGGGGCTGGTGCCCGGCCGCGCGCCGCTGCCGTGGCAGTTGGTGCACGGCGCCGGGCTGGTCAGCCGCAACGGCATGGCCACACCCTTGGCGGCCTCGACGAAGTCCAGCTGCGTCTCGGTCTCCAGGTCGTTGCCGCGTCGTGGCCGGCTGGGACGGGCCCCGGCGCCGCGCCCGAACAGGCCGCCGAACAGGTCACCGATGTTGGTTCCGCCGCTGCGGCCGGCGGCATCGAACAAATCGTTGAGGTTGAACTCGGCGCCGTCGCCACCGACGTTGAAGCCACCGAAGCCGCCGGTGTCGAACCGGCGACCGCCGAAACCGCCGCCCGCGAACAGGCGGCGGGTCTCGTCGTACTCCTTGCGCTTCGCCGGATCCGACAACACGTTGTGCGCTTCCGAGACCGCCTTGAATCGCTCGCCGGCGGCCGGATTGTCGGGATTGGCGTCCGGATGCAGGTCGCGCGCCAGCTTCCGGTATGCGCGTTTGATCTCTTCGGGACTGGCGTCAGAGGAGACGCCCAGCTCCTTGTAGAAGTCCTTTTCGACCCATTCACGCTGGGCCATGTCGCGTCACCCCCTTCACCTTTGGAGTTCTGTTGTTGTGCTGATTGTGTGGTCTATTCACCGGATGCGCCGGGGTTATCGCCCGATTCGACCGGCGCGGCCGCCGGAGCGCCCTCGTCGGCCACCGTGTCGATGACCCCGACCAGGGCGTGCCGCAGGACCTGGTCGCCCAGTTTGTAACCCTGCCGCATGACCGTGCCGATCACCGGTTTGGAGCCGTCGCCGCCGTCGCCCTCGTGCTGCACCGCTTCGTGCAACACCGGGTCGAAGTCCTCGCCTTCCTCGCCGAACGCGACCAGGCCCAGCCCGGTCAACGCGCCGGTCAGCTTGTCGGCCACCGACTTCAGCGGGCCGGACTCCAGGTCGCCGTGCTTACGCGCCCGCTCGAGATCGTCGAGCACGCCCAGCAATTGGCTGACGACGCCGGCCTTGGCCCGGTCCGCGGCGGCCTGCTGGTCGCGCAGCGCGCGCTTGCGGTAGTTGGCGAAGTCCGCCTGGACCCGTTGCAGGTCGCCCAAAAGTTCGGCGGCCTTGCCGGCCTCCTCGGGTGATTCACCCGCGAAGTCGCCCGGCGCGGCCTCTCCCGGCTCGGAGCCGGGAGAGGACCGCCGGACTTCACCGGTTTCGGGGTCGATGCGCCGCTTGTCGGTGACGGTCACCTGCTCGTGTGGATTCCCTTCGGTCACTTGGCCTCCCGGTCGTCGTCGACCACCTCCGCGTCCACCACGTCGTCAGCGGAACCGGCCTGCGGGCCTCTGGCACCGTCGCCACCGGCACCGCCGGCCGCTTGGGTCGCCTCGTAGATGGCCTGGCCGAGCGCCTGGGACTCCTGGCCCAGCTTCTCCATCGCCGACTTGATCGCGGAGATGTCGGTGCCTTCCAGCGCGGACTTGGCCTCGGCCACGGCCGCGTCCACCCTGTTCAGGGTGTCCTCGGGGACCTTCGAACCGCCCTCGGCGCCACGCTGTTCGGCGACGAACTTCTCCGTCTGGTAGACCAGCGTCTCGGCCTGGTTGCGGATGTCGGCCTCTTCGCGGCGCTGACGGTCCTCCTCGGCGTGCGCCTCGGCGTCCTTGATCATCCGGTCGATCTCCTCCTTGGACAGGCCGGAGCCCTCCTGGATCTTGATCGTGTTCTCCTTGCCGGTGCCCTTGTCCTTGGCCGTGACGTGCACGATGCCGTTGGCGTCGATGTCGAAGGTGACCTCGATCTGCGGGACACCACGGGGCGCCGGCGGGATGCCGGTCAGCTCGAAGGAGCCGAGCAGCTTATTGTGCGAAGCGATCTCGCGCTCACCCTGATAGACCTGGATCTGCACCGACGGCTGGTTGTCGTCGGCCGTGGTGAAGGTCTCCGACCGCTTGGTGGGGATCGTGGTGTTGCGCTCGATGAGCTTGGTCATCACGCCACCCTTGGTCTCGATACCGAGACTCAGCGGCGTGACATCAAGCAGCAGAACGTCTTTCACCTCGCCCTTGAGGACACCCGCCTGCAGCGCGGCGCCAACGGCCACCACCTCGTCGGGGTTCACGCCCTTGTTGGGCTCCTTGCCACCGGTCATCTCCTTGACCAGGTCGGACACCGCGGGCATGCGGGTGGAACCACCCACCAGCACCACGTGGTCGATCTCGGACACCGAGATGCCGGCGTCCTTGATCACAGACTGGAACGGCTGACGCGTGCGGTCCAGCAGATCCTGGGTGATGCGCTGGAATTCGGCGCGGGTCAGCTGCTCGTCGAGGAACAGCGGGTTCTTGTCGGCGTCGACGGTGATGTAGGGCAGGTTGATCGAGGTGCTCTGCGAACTCGAGAGCTCGATCTTGGCCTTCTCGGCGGCCTCACGCAGCCGCTGCATCGCCATCTTGTCCTTGGTCAGGTCGATGCCGCTGGTGCCCTTGAACTTGTCGACCAGCCACTCGACGACCCGGTCGTCCCAGTCGTCGCCACCGAGGTGGTTGTCACCGCTGGTGGCGCGGACCTCGACCACGCCCTCACCGATCTCCAGCAGCGACACGTCGAACGTGCCACCGCCGAGGTCGAAGACCAGAATGGTCTGTTCCTTCTCGCCCTTGTCCAGGCCGTACGCCAGCGCCGCCGCGGTGGGCTCGTTGACGATGCGCAGCACGTTGAGGCCGGCGATCTGGCCGGCTTCCTTGGTCGCCTGCCGCTGGGCGTCGTTGAAGTACGCCGGCACGGTGATCACGGCGTCGGTGATGTCCTCACCGAGGTACGCCTCCGCGTCGCGCTTCAGCTTCATCAGCACCCGGGCGCTGATCTCCTGCGCGGTGTATTTCTTGTCATCGATCTCGATGGACCAATCCGTGCCCATGTGCCGCTTCACCGAACGGATGGTGCGGTCGACGTTGGTCACCGCCTGGTTCTTGGCGGGCTGACCGACGAGCACCTCGCCGTTGCGCGCGAACGCGACGATGGACGGGGTCGTCCGTGAGCCCTCGGAGTTGGCGACGACGACGGGGTCCCCGCCCTCGAGAACTGCGACGACGGAGTTGGTGGTCCCGAGGTCGATACCGACCGCACGAGCCATAGTGATTCCTCCTGATTGAGTAGAGCTTCTTTGGTGCCACTATGCTGAGTGAACCCCGCTCAAGCCTGCTCTTGCCGACACCGTGGTGTCAACCCAGCATTGAGTGTAGTTCGCTCAACTTGTCGATCATGGTAACGGCCAGGGTCGCGGTCTTGTTCCCGGGGGCTCTGCGACGGCGTCGCGGAGCACTGCGGCCTGGTCGGGAACACACCGGCCCGGGCCGCGGCCACTGACCGAGCGCGCCGGCGGACCGGTGAGTTAGCCTGAGCCTTTCCCGGAGCCGACACGGCAGGACCCAATGTCATCGCAAGACAGCGCCGCCGCGCGGCTCGCCCGTGAAGACTCGGGCTATCACAAGGGCCTGAACAATCGCCAGATCCAGATGATCGGCCTCGGCGGCGCCATCGGGACCGGCCTGTTCCTCGGCGCGGGCGGAAGGCTCGCGTCGGCCGGACCGGGGCTGTTCCTCGTCTACGGGGTCTGCGGCATCTTCGTCTTCTTGATCCTGCGCGCCCTCGGCGAGCTGGTGCTGTACCGCCCGTCCTCGGGATCCTTCGTGTCCTACGCCCGGGAGTTCTTCGGCGAGAAGGCCGCCTTCGCGGCGGGCTGGCTGTACTTCGTCAACTGGGCGATGACCGGGATCGTGGACACCACCGCGATCGCGCACTACTGCCACTACTGGACGACGTTCCAGACCGTCCCGCAGTGGACGCTGGCGCTGATCGCGCTGGTCGCCGTGCTCGCGATGAACCTGATCTCGGTCAGGCTGTTCGGCGAGCTCGAATTCTGGGCCTCGCTGATCAAGGTGCTGGCCCTGGTGACGTTCCTCGTCGTCGGCATCGTCTTTCTGGTCGGCCGCTTCAAGGTCGACGGTCACGACCCCGGTGTGGCGCTCTGGGACAGCCACGGCGGACTCCTGCCGGCCGGCTTGCTGCCCCTGGTGCTGGTCACCTCGGGCGTGGTCTTCGCCTACGCCGCGGTCGAACTCGTCGGCATCGCGGCCGGCGAGACCCCAAATCCGCACAAGATCATGCCGCGGGCCATCAATTCGGTGGTCTTTCGCATCGCCATCTTCTACATCGGGTCGACGGTCCTGCTGGCGCTGCTGCTGCCACACACCGCCTACCGCGACCACGTGAGCCCGTTCGTCACCTTCTTCTCCAAGGTCGGCTTCGGCGGGGCCGGCAGTGTGATGAACCTGGTCGTGCTCACCGCCGCGCTCTCCAGCCTGAATGCCGGGCTGTACTCCACGGGCCGGATATTGCGGTCCATGGCGATCAACGGCAGCGGCCCGAAATTCACCGCGCCGATGACCAAGACCGGCGTGCCCTACGGCGGAATCCTGCTCACCGCCGTGGTCGGCCTGTTGGGCATCGTGCTCAACGCCGTCAAACCCAGCCAGGCGTTCGAAATCGTGCTCCACATCGCCGCCGTGGGCGTGGTGGTCGCCTGGGGGACGATCGTGGCGAGCCAGCTGCGGTTCTACCGGCTGTCCCGCGCCGGTGAGGTGCAGCGGCCGCACTTCCGGATGCCGCTGGCGCCCTACAGCGGCTACCTGACGCTGGCCTTCCTGGCCGGCGTCCTGGTCCTGATGTTGCTGGACAAGGTTCAGGGCCCCTGGCTGCTCGGCGCGTTGGCCCTCGGCATCCCCGGGCTGATCGGCGGCTGGTACCTCGTCCGCCATCGCGTGCACGCGGCCGCCCAAGACGCCGCGCTGCCCGCCGCCGACCCGCCCGCGGCGGCCTAGGGCTCGTCGATGTCCTGACCGCCGGCGAGATCCGCGCAGTCGACGATCTCGACGTCGCGCCGGGTCCGCAGGTACGCGCCGGCGCCGCTGTCGCCGGAGATGCTCGACAGGACCTCGGGCCAATGGCGGCGGGCGACGACCACCGGATGCCCCGGGCGGTCGCCGAACGCGGCGCGCGCCAGCCCGGCGGGTGATGCGATCGCCCGGCCGAGAACGCGCGCGACCACCGCGGGCCCCACATCGGGGGCGTCGACGACGTGCAGCACCGCGTAGTCCGCGCGCAGCCGGTCGGCCCGCTCGAGGCCGGCGCGGACCGAGGCGCTCAGCCCGTCCCGCCACCGCCGGACCGTCACCGCGGTGGATCCGGCCGGAACCGCCACCTGGGCGGCGCCCAGCACGACGACCACGTCCGCGCAGCCCCCGGCCCGCAGGGCGTCGACCGCGGCCTGAAGCCACCCGTCGACCAGCACCTTCGGCTTGCCGTAGCGCCGCCCGGCTCCCGCGGCCAGCAGCACCCCGACGCTGCGCGGCGCCGGGCCGCTCGACTGCGATAACGCCACTCTCCTATGATGACATTCAGCTTCTCGCCTAGCGACAACCAATGGAGCACGATGACTCAGGACGTGCAGGCTCCCTCCACTCCGGCGCCCCGATACGCGGGCACCCGAGTCCAGCGGGTTGAGGACGGCCGGCTGCTGACCGGCCGCGGCAGCTTCGTAGACGACATCTCGCGGCCCGGCATGCTGCACGCCTGCTTCGTGCGCAGCCCGTTCGCACGGGCGCGGATCAACGGCATCGACGCCTCGGCCGCGCTGGCGCTGCCCGGCGTGCGCGCGGTGTTCACCGCCGCCGACCTCAACCCCGACGTGCGGGAGGCCTGGCACGCCGTCGCCGGCAAGGACGTCCAAGACACCCCGCGCCCGCCGCTGGCCGAGGGCGAGGCGAAGTTCGTCGGCGACCCCGTCGCCCTCGTCGTCGCCGAGAGCCGGTATGTCGCCGAGGACGCGCTGGAACTCATCGACGTGGACTACGAGCCGCTGCCCGCCGTCACCGACTTCACCCGGGCGCAGGCCTGCGACGTGCTGGTGCACGACGCCTACCCGAACAACATCGCCGGCGGGATGGGCGGGGCCCCGCCGGACGAAGAACTGTTCGCCGGCGCGCCGTGCGTCGTCAAGGAGAACATCTACCAACAGATCTATGCGCCGGTGCCGATCGAAACCCGCGGCCTGGTCGTCGAATGGACCGCCGCCACCGGAGAACTCACGATGTGGGCGTCCACCCAGACCCCGCACGAACTGCGGGCGTTCTGCGCCCGGCTGTTAGGCATTGCGGCACAACGGGTTCGGGTCATCATGCGCGACACCGGCGGCGGCTTCGGCCAGAAGGTCGTCCCGATGCGCGAGGACATGTGCATCATGCTGGCCGCCCGCAAGGTGCCGGCCGCGCTGAAGTGGATCGAGGACCGGCGGGAGAACCTGATGTCGGCCGGGCAGGCGCGGCACGTCGACGGCACCGCCCGCATGGCCTTCGACGACGAGGGCAACATCGCGGCGGCCGACATCGACTTCGTCCAGGACATCGGCGCCTACCCGACGCCTTATCCGGTGCTCACCACGGCCGCCATCGGCATGTTCTTTCCGGGCCCCTACCGGGTGCCCAAGGCCAGCTTCAACTACAAGACGGTGTTCTCCAACACCAGCGGCCTGGCCGCCTATCGCGGCCCCTGGCAGTACGAGACGCTGGCCCGCGAGATTCTGCTGGACATCGCCGCGCGCAAGATGAACATGGACCCGGTCGAGCTGCGCCGGCGAAACCTGTTGCGCCGCGACGAGATGCCCTATTTCAACCCCAACGGCATGCCGTATGACCACGTCGCCCCGATCGACACCTTCGAGCAGGCCGTGAAAATCCTTGACCACGAAGGCTTTCGCAAAGAGCAGGCCGAGGCGCTGGCGCAGGGCCGCTACCTGGGATTGGGGTTCTCGGCCTACATCGAACCGACAGGCGCGGCGACCGGCCACCTGGCCACCGAGGGTTGCACCATCCGCATGGAGCCCACCGGCAAGATCAACGTGTACGTCAACGGCGGCTCGAGCGGCAACAGCATCGAGACCACGGTCGTGCAGCTGACCGCCGACGCGCTGGGCGCCGACATCGACGACGTCGCCACCATCCAGGGCGACACCGCGGTCACCCCGTACGGGGCCGGGACGCAGGGCAGCCGCAGCGCGCCCATGACCGCCGGGGCCGTCAACGAGGCGGGGGCGCTGCTGCGCGAGAAGATCGTGGCACTGGCCGCCCACCACCTCAAGGTCGCAGAATCCGAAGTGGACCTGGCGTTTTCGGTGGCCAGCGTGCGCGGCGAGCCCGACAGGTCGGTGCCGTTCGGCGAGCTGGCGTACGTCGCGCACTACTCGCCGCAGCTGCTGCCGCCGGGGATGTCGGCCAACCTGGAGGCGACCGCCCGGTTCAACTCGACCAATCCCATCCACTGGTCCAACGCGACGCACGCCTGCACCTGCGAGGTGGACGTGGCCACCGGCAAGGTGACGCTGCTGCGCTACATCGTCAGCGAGGACGTCGGACCGATGATCAACCCCTCGGTGGTGGAGGGCCAGATCGCCGGCGGCACCGTGCAGGGCATCGGCGGCGCCCTGATGGAGGACTTGGTTTACGACGACGACGGCAACCCGCTCGCAACGACTTTCGTCGACTACCTGCTGCCCACCGCCACCGAGGTACCGCCGATCGAATTCGGCCACGTCGAGATACCCGGACCGGGGCCCGGCGGCTATAAGGGCGCAGGCGAGGGCGGGGCCATCGGCTCGACGCCGGCGGTGATCAACGCCATCAACGACGCGCTCGCGCCGCTGGGTGTGACGGTCACCCGGCTGCCGGCCAGCCCGGCGTCGATCGCGGCCCTGCTGGAAGCGGTGCAACGATGAAGCCGGCCGCGTTCGACTACCACCGGCCCGACAGCATCGACGACGCCGTGCGCCTGCTGGCCGAATTGGGCGACGACGCAAAGATATTGGCGGGCGGCCAGAGCCTGGTGCCGATGCTCGCGATGCGGCTGGCCTACTTCGACCACCTGATCGACATCTCCCGTCTGCCCGAGCTGCAGGGCATCGACCGCAGGGGTGCCGAGCTGTGGATCGGCGCCGGCACCACCGAGGCTGCCGTTGGCTCCGATGACGTAGTGCGCCAAGCGGTTCCGCTGCTGGCCCGGGTGACGCCGTTCGTCGGGCACTTCCAGATCCGCAACCGCGGCACCCTGGGCGGGTCGATCGCGCACGCCGACGCCGCCGGCGAATACCCCGCAGTCGCCCTGACGCTGGACGCGGTGATGGAGGTCCAGTCGCCAGGCGGGCGGCGCGAGATCGCCGCCGCCGACTTCTTCGCCGGCGTCTGGGAAACCACCATGGACTCCGACGAGGTGCTGACCGGGGTGCGGTTCCCGATCTGGGACGGCAGATGCGGGTTCGCCGTCGAGGAATTCTCGCGCCGCCACGGCGATTTCGCGATCGCCGGCGCACTGGTGGCCGTCCAGCTCGACGACCAGGACCGGGTGTCGCGCTGCGCGATCGGGCTGCTGGGCATGGGGTCCACGGTCCGGCGCGCGACGGCGGCCGAGGTCGCGGCCCTCGGAAGGCCGGTCGGCGAGCTGGCTCCCGAGGAGATCGGCCGGGCCGCGATGAGCCGGCTCGACGAGGTTCCCAACGACCTGCAGGGGACGGCGGCGTACCGGTTGAAGGTCGGCGCCACGATGGCCGCCCGCGCCTGGACACGAGCTACAGCCGAAGCAGCCACGGGGGCCGACAATGCCTGAACACCCAATCGAACTGTCCGTCAACGGAACTCCGGTCACCACCGTGGTCGAACCGCGGATGACGCTGGCCGACTTCCTGCGCGAGAAGTGCGGGCTGACCGGCACCCATCTGGGCTGCGAACACGGCGCGTGCGGGGCCTGCACGGTGCTGCTGGACGGCGCGGCCGTGCGCTCGTGCCTGATGTTCGCGGTGCAGGCCGACGGGACCGAGGTGACGACGGTCGAAGGGGTCGCGGAACCCGACGGCACGCTGTCGCCAGTGCAGTCGGCGCTGCGCGAGTGCCACGGGCTGCAATGCGGCTTCTGCACGCCGGGTTTCGTCATGTCGCTGACCGCGCTGCTGCGCGACAACCCCGATCCCAGCGACCACGAGATCCGGGAGGGCCTGTCCGGCAACTTCTGCCGGTGCACCGGCTACCAGGGCATCGTCGCCGCCGCCCGCCGGGCCGCCGAGACCCAGTCGGTCACGCAGCGATAAAGGTTCACCATCGGCGTGGCATCGACAGCTGCGCGGTTGCACGGGATTTCGTTACTGCGCGCGTAATCTGATTTCCCAATATTGCTGATAATCGGGAGTGGCGCGTGCGGTTTTCGCAAAGGGCACGGTGGAGCCTTGCCGGTGGGTCCCTGCTGATCGCGCCCGTGCTGGTCAGCCCGGCACTGATCGACGCCTGTTCCAGCACCATCGCAGGCCGGCCGGTCGCCGCGCCGGGGGCCGGCCCGGTCGAACCCACGTTCCCCACCCCCAGGCCGTCGGCAGCGCCGCCGGCCCCGACGGCCAGCCCAGCCCCGGGCCTGCCGACGGCGCCGGCCAACCCGACCGCACCGGCCGGCGCGATCCCGCTGCCGCCGGACCAGAACGGCTACGTCTTCATCGAAACCAAGTCGGGCACCACCCGCTGCCAGATCAACAAGGACACCGTCGGCTGCGAAGCGCCGTTCACCAACTCCCCGCTGCAGGACGGCGAACACGCCAACGGCGTCAGCGTGGACTCGGCCGGCAAGGTGCAGTGGGTTTTGGGCAACCTCGGCGCCATTCCCACCGTGCAGATCGACTACAAGACCTACAACGCCGCCGGCTGGACGATCAACGCCACCGCCGACGGCACCCGCTTCACCAACGACCACACCGGCCACGGCATGTTCGTCAGCCTCGACAAGGTCAACACGTTCTAAAGGCAGGTCCGGATCGCTCGGCTGCGCCGTCCCGGTGCGACACCTGATGCCGGACGGCCGGCTGCGCCCGCACCGCCCCGCCGACGGCGCTCGCCGCCGCCCCGACGGCCACCTGGTGTGGGACGGCGCAGCCGAGCGATCCGGACCTGCCTTTAGAACGTGTTGACCTTGTCGAGGCTGACGAACATGCCGTGGCCGGTGTGGTCGTTGGTGAAGCGGGTGCCGTCGGCGGTGGCGTTGATCGTCCAGCCGGCGGCGTTGTAGGTCTTGTAGTCGATCTGCACGGTGGGAATGGCGCCGAGGTTGCCCAAAACCCACTGCAC
>NZ_LZIX01000110.1:0-869 GCF_001666955.1 Mycobacterium sp. E735
ACCGCCACCAACACATGCTCATCGCAACCCACACGGAAAAGCGTTGCCCGCAAAGGAATCTCAACCGACAAATCAAACGCGTAGCGCGCCGCCGCCTCGATGACCTCCTGCAACCGGTTGGCGGACCAGCCGTCGGTCTTGACCACGTCCCATCTGACGGCGGATTGGGTGGGCGGCAGGACGATCTGCTGGGGGTTTCCCTCGGGTGCGGTGAAGACGGTCCGCAAACTTTCGTGCCGCGCCACCACGTCGCCCAGTGCGGCACGCAAAGCGTCGGTGTCGAGTGGACCCTCCAGTCGCAGCGCCGCCGCCATGTTGTAGACGGGCGACGGCCCGTGCAGTTGGTCGATAATCCACAACCGGGACTGGGCGAACGACAGTGGGACCGTCGGCGGGCGTTCGCAGGGCACCAACGGCGCCAGGCCACCGCCGCCGGCGCCGACGCGGGGGGCCAGCTGCGCGACCGTGGGGGCCTCGAACAGCTCTCGCACCGAAAGGCGGCTGTCCAGGCCGTTATTGATGGCCGCGATCACCCGCATCGCCGACAGCGAGTCACCACCCAGATCGAAGAAGGAATCGTCCACGCCGACCCGCTCGACACCGAGGACTTGGGCGTAGATGCCGGCCAGGATCTCTTCGACCGCGGTGGCCGGGGCGCGGTAGTGATCGGCGTCCCGGTAGTCGGGCAGGGGCAGGGCCTGGGTGTCGAGCTTGCCGTTGAGGGTGGTGGGTAGTGCCGGCAAGGCCACGATGGCCGCCGGGATCATGTAGGCCGGTAGCCGCTCGGCCAGCGCGGTGCGGAGTTCGCTGGGGTCGGCGGTGCCGGTGAGGTAGCCCACGAGGCGTTTGTCGCCGGGGCGGTCCTCGCG
>NZ_LZIX01000111.1:0-32437 GCF_001666955.1 Mycobacterium sp. E735
GCGGCGCCTCCGCCGCCCACCAGCGCCCAGCGCACCCCCGGCAGCGGTTGCATATCGGGCGCTAACTGCTCGATGGTGAGCTAGCTGACAACCACCAAGAGGTCGCCGCCTTCGACCTGGGCGGTCTGTGAGACGGCGACTCGGGCCACCTTTCCGGCCTTCGGGGTAGTTACGGCTGCCTCCATCTTCATCGCCTCGATCGTCGCGATCGTCTGGCCCGCTTCGACTTCCGCTCCGACGTCGATGGTCACCGTAACGACGCCGGCGAACGGCGCACCGACATGGTCGGGGTTGTCGCGGTCGGCCTTTTCGGCGGCGGGCACATCCGCGGCGATACTGCGGTCACGCACCACGATGGGTCGCAACTGCCCGTTGAGAATGCACATCACGGTACGCATGCCGCGCTCGTCCGCATCGGAAATCGCCTCCAGGCCGATAAGCAGTTCCACGCCGCGCTCGAGCTCGACTCGATGTTCGTCACCCTGGCGAAGCCCGTAGAAGAACTGATTGGCGCTCAGGCGCGACGTGTCACCGTACTGCTCACGATGGTCCTCGAGCTCCTTCGTGGGGCCGGGGAACAGCAGCCGATTCAGCGCCGCCTGCCGCTCGCCGCCCGCCGCTGCCAACGCCCGTTCGTCTGCGCCCGAGAGCTGCTGTTCCGGCTTCGCCGGTCCGCGACCTCGTAACGCCTTGGTGCGCAACGGCTCAGGCCAGCCGCCCGGCGGGTTGCCGAGCTCCCCGCGGAGGAAGCCGATGACCGAGTCGGGGATGTCGTAACGCTCGGGATCGGCGGCGAAATCCCGCGCACTGACACCTGCACCGACCAGCGCCAGGGCGAGGTCCCCGACGACCTTGCTCGACGGGGTCACCTTGACCAGGCGGCCGAGGACGGCGTTAGCCCCCGCATAAGCGTCTTCGACGTCCTCGAAACGGTCACCGAAACCCAACGCGATTGCCTGCTGGCGCAGGTTCGACAGCTGCCCGCCCGGGATCTCGTGCCGGTACACCCGTCCAGTCGGGGCCGGCAGCCCGGACTCGAACGGCGCGTACACCTTTCGCAGCGCCTCCCAATACGGCTCCAAGGCGCAGACGGCATCCAACGATAAGCCCGTGTCGTAGGTGGTGTGTGCCGCGGCGGCCACGATGGAAGATAACGCCGGCTGGCTCGTGGTTCCGGCCAGCGGGGCCGCGGCGCCGTCCACGGCGTCGGCCCCGGCGAGCCAGGCCGCCGCATAGGTGGCCAGCTGCCCGCCCGGGGTGTCGTGGGTGTGCACGTGTACTGGCAGGTCGAATCGCGACTTCAGCGCGGAAACCAGCGTCGTGGCGGCGGGCGCGCGCAACAACCCGGCCATGTCTTTGATCGCCAGCACGTGCGCACCCGTCGACACGATCTCGTCGGCCAGCTTCAGGTAATAGTCAAGGGTGTACAGGCGTTCGGCCGGATCACTGAGATCACCGGTGTAGGACATCGCCACCTCGGCGACGGCGGTGCCCGTCTCACGAACCGCGTCGATCGCCGGGCGCATCGAATCGACGTTGTTCAACGCATCGAAGATCCGGAAGATGTCGATGCCGGTTGCGGTCGCTTCCGACACGAACGCCGTCGTCACGGTGTCCGGATAGGGCGTGTAGCCAACGGTGTTGCGTCCGCGCAGCAACATCTGCAAGCAGATATTGGGCATCGCCTCGCGCAGGGCCGCCAGCCGCTCCCACGGGTCCTCCTTCAGAAACCGCAGCGCGACGTCGTATGTCGCCCCGCCCCAGCATTCGATCGACAACAACTGCGGCAACATTCGTGCGATGTAGGGAGCCACCATGATCAGCCCGCTGGTGCGCACCCGCGTGGCTAGCAGGGACTGGTGCGCATCGCGAAAGGTGGTATCCGTGACGCCGACTGCGCGCGATTCACGCAGCCACGCCGCGAATCGCTCCGGCCCGAGTTCGGCAAGAAGCTGTTTGGATCCCGCCGGGGGGTCTGTCGACAAGTCGATGTCGGGAAGTTTGTCGTGCGGGTACACCGTCGAGGGACGCTCGCCGTGGGGCTTGTTGACCGTGACATCGGCCAGGTAGGTCAGGATCTTGGTGCCGCGATCGGCCGAACTGCGCGCGGTGAGCAGTTGCGGACGTTGTTCAATGAACGACGTGGTGACGCGTCCGGCCTGGAAGTCAGGATCGTCCAGAACCGCCTGCAGGAAAGGAATATTCGTCGAGACACCGCGGATGCGGAACTCCGCGACCGCGCGCCGCGCCCGCCGCACGGCGGTGGCGAAGTCACGCCCTCGACAGGTCAGTTTGATCAGCATCGAATCGAAGTGCGCGCTGATCTCGGCGCCCAGCGTCGTGCCGCCGTCCAGCCGGATTCCCGCCCCGCCCGGGGTGCGGTAGGCGGTGATCCGGCCGGTGTCCGGGCGGAAGCCGTTGGCTGGATCCTCGGTGGTGATGCGGCACTGCAGCGCCGCACCGTGTGGGACGACGGAATCCTGGCTCAAGCCAATCTGTTCCAGGGTTTGTCCGGCAGCGACCCGCAGTTGGGCGGATACCAGGTCAACGTCGGTGATCTCTTCGGTGACGGTGTGCTCCACCTGAATGCGGGGATTCATCTCGATGAAGACGTGGTTGCCCCGTTCGTCGAGCAAGAATTCCACTGTGCCCGCGCATGTGTAGCCGATGCTTCGCGCGAACGCCACCGCGTCGGAACAGATCCGCTCCCGTAGTTCTGGATCCAGATTCGGTGCGGGCGCGATCTCGATGACCTTCTGGTGGCGGCGTTGGACGCTGCAGTCGCGCTCGTAGAGGTGGATGACGTTGCCGTGGGTGTCGGCCAGGATTTGCACCTCGATGTGGCGGGGGTTGGTCACGGCCTGCTCGAGAAACACCGAGGCGTCACCGAAGGCGGACTCGGCCTCACGACTGGCCGACTCGATCGCCTCGGGCAGGGCCGCCGGTTCGGTCACGCGGCGCATCCCCCGACCGCCGCCCCCGGCCACCGCCTTGACGAACAACGGGAACGTCATGGACTCGGCCGCCGCGACCAACTCATCCACCGACGTCGACGGCGCCGACGAGGCCAGGACCGGGAGACCAGCCGCCCGTGCCGACGCGATCGCTCGCGACTTGTTGCCGGTGAGCTCCAGCACCTCCGCGCTGGGGCCGACAAACGTGATGCCCGCGTCCGCGCACGCCGCCGCCAGGTCGGGATTCTCGGACAGGAATCCATAGCCGGGGTAGATCGCGTCAGCTCCGCACTGCAGGGCCGTGGCGACGATGTCGTCGACCGACAGGTAAGCACGTACCGGGTGCCCTTCCTCGCCGATCTGATACGACTCGTCGGCCTTCAACCGGTGCACGGAGTTGCGGTCCTCGTAGGGATAGACCGCGACGGTGGCCATTTCCAATTCGTAGGCCGCGCGGAAGGCGCGGATCGCGATCTCCCCACGATTGGCGACCAGTACTTTCGCGAACACGTAGTTACGATAGAGCGCGTTGCGGCGATCCGACATATGCGCTGGCCGGACGGATCACGCGTGAAACCGGTCGGCTCGATGATGTGGGTGTGTCTTCTGCTCTGCCGACCACCCGGTGCGGTCGATCCGCACCGCAGCACCGATCTGCCCTATCTGCGCGCGGTCACACCCTGGGTGCCTGTGCAGCACCGGCCGCGCGAGTCCGCGGTCCAGCCGCGAGCTGCGCCGCCGATCGACCATATCGCCGCGACCAGTACGGGGGTGAGCCGACGCGCACCAGAGAGGTATGCGGTCGGTGCTTCAATGGTTGGATGGGTGACCCCACGCCCCAGGTGGCGATTCTGGACGACTACGCCGGTGCGGCCCTGCGGCTCGCCGACTGGTCGCCCGTGCAAACCCGCTCCCGCATAACCGTTTTCGACCGGCACCTCGGCGACGAAGAGGCGGCCGACGCGCTGCGGCCCTTCGACGTGATCTGCACCCTGCGTGAGCGGATGGCGCTGCCGCGGACGCTGCTCGAACGGCTGCCGAACCTGAAACTGATCACCATCGTCGGGAGGAGCCTGCCCAACCTGGACCTGGCCGCGGCCACCGAGCGGGGGATCCTCGTGGCCCACACCGACTTCGCCCATCCGCGATTCCGCTCCGTGCACGACGCGACCCCCGAATTCGCCTGGGGATTGCTGATCGCCACGGTGCGGAATCTGGCCGAGGAACATCGCCGCATGCGAGACGGTGCCTGGCAGACCACGACCGGCCTCACCCTGTCCGGCAAGACACTCGGGCTGCTCGGCCTCGGGCGGGTGGGTAAGCGCATGGCCGAATACGGGCGGGTGTTCGGCATGGAAGTCATTGCGTGGAGCCAGAACCTCACCGCGGATGCCGCCGCGGCCGCTGGTGCACGCCGGGTCGAGAAGGCGGCGCTATTCGAAGAGTCCGATGTCGTCTCGATCCACGTCGTGCTTTCGGAACGCACGCGGGGGCTGGTCGGCCAGCCCGAATTCGCCCTGATGAAGCCGCACGCGTACCTGATCAACACGTCACGGGGACCGATCGTCGACGAGGCCGCCCTGATGACCGCGCTGGACACCGGGCGGATCGCCGGCGCCGGACTCGACGTCTATGACGTCGAACCGCTGCCGCCCGAGCACCCGTTGCGGCAACTCCCGAACGTCACCCTGTCGCCCCACCTGGGGTACGTCACCCGCGAAATGCTCGGCGCCTTTTACGCCGACACCGTGGAGGCGGTGGTCGCGTGGCTGGACGGGGCGCCGGTGCGGATCGCCAACCCTGGTTGATCAGGTGCGCTTCCGTCTCCAGTACGGGCTCTTGACGGCTTCGAGGGCCTCGGTGACATAACGGTCCAGAGGCCAGGGCCGCCCGGACTGTCGCACCCATCGCTGGAAGCCGAAATCCGCTGCCGCGAAGGCCAGTTGGACCAGCAGCCCGGGGCGAATGTCGACGCCGGGGTTCACGCCCATGCGCTCGGCGATCAGCTTGGCCGCCCGCTCCTTGTCGGCGGGGGTGTGCACAGTGACCTTGCGAAGCCGGTCGGGGGCCACCAGCAGCGCCTCACGCCATTCGTCGGTGTCGGCCTGCTCGAAGGACCGGGTTCGCGTGACGATGGCGTTGATCAACGCGACGTCCGGGGGCTCGCTGGCGGGCCGCTGTTCGAGGAGGTTCACGATCGCGGCGCCACCGTGGCGAACGGGGGCCAGCAGCAGCTCTTCCTTCGTTGGCACGTGCCGGAAGAAGGTGCGCGGCGAAACGCCCGCGGCGGCCGCGATTTCCTCGGTCGTCACGGCGTCGTATCCGCGTTCGACGAACAGCCGGAACGCCGCGCGCCTGATGTCGGCCCGGATCTGTGCGCGCTGCCGATCGCGCAGCGACTGCCCGCTCACCGGAAGCAGCCGATTCCACCGTCGACGTGGATGGTCTGGCCGGTGATGAACGTCGCGTCGGTGCCCAGCAGGAAGGCCACCAGCGCGCCGACGTCGGTGCGGACATCGCCGATGCGCTTCATCGGGACGCGGCTCACCGCCTTCGCATAATCCTTGGGCGCGAACTGTTTCCAGAGCTTGACACCGTCCGACTCGGCGAACGGGCAGATCACGTTGACGCGGATGTTGTCACGTCCCCATTCGAGGGCGGCGACCTTCGACAGGCCCCGGATGGCCTCCTTGGCGGCGGCATACCCGCCCCATCTCGGTTCGCCGCCGGTACCCGTCCCCGAGCCCAGGTTGACGATCGAGCCGCCCCCGGCCGCGACCATCACGGGGTGCACGGCCTGCATCAGCAGGAAGGTCGCCCGCGGCCCGACGTCGTGACCGAGCGCGAAATCCTCGGTGGTGATGTCGACGAACGCCTTGGGTTCGTTGGTGGCGATCGCGTTGTTGACCAGGCCGTGGACGGTGCCGAAGGCGTCGACCGCGGCGGCCACGATGCGTTGGGCGCTGTCCGGGTCGCGCAGGTCGGCGGTCAGCTTCTCGACGGGGCCCATCGAGGAGAGCTCCGCCGTTGTCGTGCCGAGCAACTCGTGCTGAATGTCGACCAGCAGCACCGCGGCGCCGCGTTCCAGCAGGGCGGCGGCGACACCCTTGCCGACGCCCTGGGCGGCGCCGGTGACGACGGCGACGTGGCCCTGCATCGAGGAGGGGTGCGAGTAGGTCATTCGGCCGGCCCCAGCCGCAGCGGTACCCCGCGGTGCATCTCGTAGGTGCTGCGGGCACCGTCGGGGAGTTCGATGAACTCGACCGCCGTCCCATCCGGGTCCTTGACGAAAAACATTCGCACCCCGCCGATTTCGAATGGCTCTTGGTCGGGCGTGTAGCCCGCCGCGGTGACGCGCCGGTGGGTGTCGTCGAGATCGGTCACCGACAGGGAAAAGTTGTGGATGCCGGTGACGCCTCGACGCGCCGGCTTCTGGTCGGGAGAGCCGGCACCCAACGACAGCAACTCGACCATCAGCCCGCCCAGCAGGCCGCCCACCACCCGACCCTCCTGCTTGCGGGTGGCGTGCAGGGCCGCATCGAAAGGCTCACCGGAGATGAGGGTTTCGAACACGACCTCCATCCCGAGCAGGTCGCGGTAGAAGGCCAGGGCGCGCTCCATGTCGGTCACACCGACCACGAGGTGACAGAACGAGACGTCGCCGAGGACGCCGGTCATGACGTGGTGAGGCCGGGCGCCGGGCGCCCGGCGAACAGAGGCAGATCGAGGTAGGTCTTGATGCCGGGCTCTGCGGCGCAGACGTCGGGAATGGCATTGACGCAATGGTTGGCCGTGGCCACCACGCCCGGATTCTTCACCAGGCCCTCGGCGATCGTTTCGGGCTGCAGGCCCTTGAAGGTGAGGCTCACGGTCGGATCGCCGGTGATCTCGACCTCGAAGCGTTCGCCGCGCCCGCCGAAATCCCAGCCGGGATCCAGGTTTTCCTCCCCCATCAGCCAGTTGACGGCCGCCGTGATGACGGGTTCGCCGTCGACGAGTGCCTGCCAGCGGAAGCGGCGCGCCGCCACCTTTCCTGTGGTGATCGGGAACGGCGCGTAGTCGATGTCGGCGGTCGCCACGGCGACGTCCTGAATGGTCCGGATGTTCGGGTCGATGCGGAATCCCATGTGATCGGCGATCATTCGCACCGACTGCTTGAAGCCCGCCTCGAGCAGGCCGGCCATCGGGCCCTGCATGGCCTCCTCGGGCGTGCCGCCGAACCCCATGATGTGGCGCACGACATCCGGGGCGTTGTAGGTCCGGATGTCGGAGAACTCCTCGGCGCGGATGTGGGTGACGGCCGAGGAAAGCGAGGACAGCATGAGCGGGAATCGTTCTGTGATGCCCCCGGGGTGGATCCCCGAACCGTGCAGGGTCACTCCGGCGCCGGCCGCGGCTTCGGCGACGGCCCTGTGCCGCGAGTTGTTCGGGTCGGGGTACACCCAACCGACGGGGGTGACCACATTCTTGCCGGACCGCAGGATCGCGATGACTTCGTCGTCGTTGGGCACCAACGGGCTGTACACCACACAGTCGGCATCCAGCGCCAGGATCTCGTCGGCGCTGGACGTGGCGGTGACGCCCAGGTCGTGAGTGCCCAGGATCCGTCCGACGTCGAGGCCGTTCTTCTCGGCGCTGTGTACCCAACAGCCGGCCAGCTCCAGCTCGGGATGATTCAGGACGGAAGCGATGGCCGCCTTGCCGACTCCTCCGGTCGCCCATTGGATGACGCGCAGCTTGGACGGACTACTCATCGCCTGACCTCCGATGCTTTACACGCCGATGACCGAAATGGCACAGTATGACCCGCTGACAGTGACTGTCAACAATGGCTTCGGGTAGGAAGGCCTGCGCATGAGTGTCCTGGACGGCAAGGTCGCGGTCGTCACCGGTACCAGCCGCGGCGTGGGCGTCGGGATCGCCCACGAACTGCTCCGGGCCGGAGCCACCGTCGTCGGCTGTTCGCGCTCACCCCTCGGCGCCATTCCCGGTGTGGAGCCGGACTGGGCGGACCGGGCCTTCCAGAAGGTGTGCGACCAAGGCGACTACCGCGCGATCGACTCGTTCGTCTCCGATGTCGTCGCCGAGCATGGCCGGATCGACATCCTGGTGAACAACGCCGGCGGAACGGTGCCGGCGCCGCACGTCGAGAGCATTCCCGAACTGGTGCAACGCATTCAGGGCGCCCCCGGCAGCGACGACGAGTATGAGCGCACGGCGCTGTTCCACGCGTTCGCGGTCCAGATGAACCTGATCAGCCCGCTGTGGTTCGCCATCCGCGCCTACCGGCAAATGCGCACCCAGGACGGCGTCGGCTGCATCATCAACATCTCCAGCGGGGCAGGGCATCCTGCGGGATCACCGACGCTGGTTTCCTATCGCGGCCAAGAGCGGCCTCAACCACCTCACCCGCTCGCTGGCCGAAGAGTGGGGCCCCAAGGTGCGGGTCAACTGCATCGCGCTCGGACCGACGATGACCGAGAACTTCCGGTCCTTCGTGCTGCCCAAGGACGATCCAACGGGCGCAAAGTATTTCGCGGCCGTCCCGCTGCGCCGTGCGGGTGAGCCCGCGGAGGTGGGCAGGGTGTGCGTTTTCCTGGCCGGCGGGGAGGCCGACTTCGTCAACGGCACCACCATCGAGCACGACGGCGGGATGCTGCCGGGCGTGCTGTACGACGCCGGCCTCAAGACCATTACGGATCTGCTCTAATCGTGGCCACGAGCAATCCGCTGGAGCCGACCGCCGAGCAGTTCGCCGCCCTGGCCGCGCGTCCGGCGAATGAACCGGTGGTGATGGTCAACCTGTTGAAGTTCAAGACCCCCGGCGGGGTGGGGGCCTACCAGCGCTACGGCGTGGCGGTGATACCGCACCTGGAGCACGCGGGCGCCGTCGTCCGCTACGCCGGGACAGCACCGACCGTCGTGACCGGCGAGGGCGAACGGCCTTGGTGGGACGCCATTCTCATCGTCGAGTACCCGACTCCGCAGGCGTTCATCGATATGGTGACCGACCCGGGATATCTCATGGCCCACGAGCACCGTATCGAGGCGCTGGAGCGCGGCGACCTGATCGCGACCTCGACGTGGTCGCTTACGCTCGACTGAGCGGGCCCACGAGACTGCTGAGACCTCAGAGCTTGTAACCGATCGCGCGCAGTAGAGCGTGGCGCTCGGCCACGTCACGATCACCTTCCACCGCGACGGGAGTCTGCCCGTCGATGACGCCGATGATGCCGCGACCGCGCGGAGACACCGCAACGATGACATCGACCGGATTGGCTGTGGCGCAGTAGATCCCGCAGACCTCCGGAACCGCCTTCACCGGATTGAGGACATTCACCGGAAAGCCGTCACGCAGAAAGACCACGAAGCTGTGCCCGGCCGCGATCGCCAGCGCGGTGCGCGTCGCCAGTTCGACCAGATCGGCGTCGTTGCCGCTGCGGCGAACCAACCGCGGCCCGGAAGCCTCGCAGAAAGCCACTCCGAACCGTAGCGACGGGCTCACCCCGGCCAGCGCCTCGTGCAGGTCTTCGACCGTCTTGATGAAGTGCGCCTGACCGATGATCACGTTGACATCGTCCGGCTTGTCAACGGCCACCACGTCCCACGTCAACGTTGTTGTCGCCACGAACTCATGCTGCCACCCCTGAGGTCCTGCCGGAAGGCGCGTCCGGCGGCAGCGCCCCTCGGCCCAACGGGGGTAGTCGGCGCACGCGACCCAACGGAGGACCAATGGCGGTCGTCGAGGGTCGAAAGACCCGCCCTAACGCCCCCGTTATTCGATAGCGTCGCTCTTCTACGGAACCCTTTCGGTGGGGGATCAGCGATGAAAACCTCGCTCAATTTCGTCGAGTCCAGACGTTCCTCGCGCGTCCCGCTTGACCAGAGCCGTCCCATCCGCGACGAAGCGCACAGTCTCCCCGCCGCAATTACTTTGACGAATTCGACCGGCCAAGGAGTATAGCGATGACCGTCTTGATGACCGGATTTCCCGGCTTTCTCGGCAGTGCATTGCTGCCGGGCATCCTCAAGCGCACCGGCGACTCGGCAATCTGTGTGGTGCAGCCCAAGTTCGGCGCACTGGCGCAGCGACGCGTGGCGGAATTGAGCTCGGCGGAACCCTTCCTCGAGGGGCGGATTCAGCTCGTGGAAGGCGACATCACCCAGCCGGGGCTCGGCATCGCCGCAGATAACCTCAACGAGGTCACCGAGGCGTGGCACCTGGCGGCTGCATACGACCTGGCGGTGCCCCGCGAGGTGGCGGTCCGGGTCAACGTCAACGGCACCCGAAACGTCCTGGGCGCGCTCGAGCACTGTCCCCGGTTGACGCGCTTGCACTACTTCAGCACCTGCTACGTCAGCGGCCGCTACGCCGGCCCGTTCGGCGAGGACGACCTCGAAGTCGGTGCGCCGTTCAACAACCACTACGAAGAGACCAAGCACCTCGCCGAGGCGGACGTGCGCTGGCACATGTCCGCGGGCATGCCCGCGACGATCTATCGGCCCGCGATCGTTGTCGGCGACAGCCATACCGGGCAGACCCAGAAATTCGACGGGCCCTACTTCGTCATGCAGTGGCTGCTGCGACAGCCCCGGTACGCGGTCCTCCCGATGGTGGGCGACCCCGCGACTACGCGCGTCAACGTGGTCCCGCGCGATTTCGTCGTTGACGCGGTCGGATATCTGAGCGGCCTGCCCGGCTCCGAGGGGCGCACCTATCAGCTGGCGGATCCGCGTCCGCTCACGGTCGAGGAGATGACGGATGCGCTGGCCCAGGCGACGGGCCGCGAACTCCTCAAGGTTTCGTTGCCCCTGAGAATGACCAAAGCCGCATTAGCACACGTCCCGGGGCTCTACCGCTTGATGCGAATTCCCCCCGAAGCAGTCGATTACTTCGTCCAACCCACCTTCTACCTGACCGATCATTGCCGGGCTGATCTCGCAGGCAGTGGTATCGAGGCGCCCGCGTTCGGCAGCTATGTCGATCGGCTCGTCGAATACATGCGTCGCCATCCGAACGTCGGCTCGGCCGCGATGTTCTGAAGAGCGCCTTCGTCCCGACGCCAGTCGCGGTCTAATTGGTGGATGGAACTGATGATGCCCACCGACGCGATATTCCTGCTGGGAGAGTCGCGGGAACATCCCATGCACGTCGGCGGCTTGCAATTGTTCGAGCTGCCGAGCGGCGCGGGCAGCGGCTTCGTCCGGGAGCTCTACGACCGTTTGGTGGCGCAGGATGATTTCCAGCCGACATTTCGCAAGCATCCGGCGACGTTCGTCGGCGGCATCGCCAACCTGGGCTGGTCCTACGACAAAGACGTCGACGTGGACTATCACGTCCGGCGTTCGGCGGTACCGTCGCCCGGGCGCATTCGTGAACTGCTCGAGCTGACTTCGCGGTGGCACAGCAGCCTGCTGGATCGTCACCGTCCGCTGTGGGAGACCCACATCATCGAGGGCCTCAAGGATGGCCGGTTCGCCATCTACACCAAGATCCACCACGCCCTGATCGACGGTGTCTCCGCGCAGAAACTCATGCAGCGCGCGCTGTCGACCGACCCCGACGACACCGAGATGCGCGCGCCCTGGAGCTTGCCCAAAAGCAAGCGCAAGAGCAGCCCGGTAAGCCCACTGCGCTCGGCGTTGAGTGCGGCGGGATCCATTGCGGCACTGGCCCCTTCATCGCTTTCGCTGGCGCGGGCGGCGCTGTTCGAGCAGCAGCTGACGTTGCCGTTCGGCGCCCCGCGCACCATGCTGAACGTCAAGATCGGCGGCGCTCGCCGCTGCGCCGCGCAGTCCTGGTCGCTGGACCGGATCAAAAGCGTCAAGAAGGCCGCCGGTGTGACGGTCAACGACGTCGTTTTGGCGATGTGTTCGGGCGCGCTGCGCTACTACCTGCTCGAGCAGAACGCGCTACCGGACACGCCGCTGATCGCGATGGTCCCGGTGAGCCTTCGCACCGAAGACGAGGCCGACGCAGGGGGCAACCTCGTCGGCGCCATCCTGTGCAACCTGGCCACCGACAGCGACGACCCCGCACAACGACTGCAGACCATCAGCGAGTCCATGCGGAGCAACAAGCAGGTGTTCTCGCAGCTGCCTCGGTTCCAGGCGCTGGCGCTGTCCGCGGCCAACACCTCCGCCCTGGCGTTGGCGGCGGTCCCGGGCTGGGTGGCGTCGACGTCGCCACCGTTCAACATCATCATTTCGAACGTCCCGGGGCCTACCCAGCCGATCTACTACGGGGGCGCCCGGCTCGACGGCAACTATCCCCTGTCCATCGCGCTGGACGGGCAGGCGCTGAACATCACGCTGGCCAACAACGCCGGCAACCTGGACTTCGGCCTGGTGGGATGCCGGCGCAGCGTCCCACACCTGCAGCGCTTGCTCGCGCATTTGGAGTCCTCCCTCAAAGACCTGGAACGCGCCGCCGGAGCCTGATCCGCCGATGCCGAAGTTCAGTGCGGGCGTGCTGTTGTACCGGACCCGCGTCGGCGTCGCCGAGGTCCTGATCGCGCACCCGGGCGGCCCCTTCTGGGCGCGAAAGGACAACGGCGCCTGGTCGATTCCCAAAGGGGAGTACGCCGATGGCGAGGATCCCTGGGCCGCCGCGCAACGCGAGTTCGCCGAGGAGCTCGGGCTTCCGGTGCCGTCCGGGGCCCGGCTGGACCTCGGCCAGCTGAAACAATCCGGTGGCAAGGTGGTCACCGCCTTCGCCGTCGCCGCCGACCTCGACGTGACCGAGGCGCGCAGCAACACCTTCGAATTGGAGTGGCCGAAGGGGTCGGGCAGGCTGCGCGAGTTCCCGGAAGTCGATCGGGTGGGCTGGTTTTCGGTGGCGCAGGCGCGCGTCAAGCTGCTGAAAGGGCAGCTCGCCTTCCTGGACCGGCTGATGGCGGATCCGCATCTGGCGGGATTACGCGAAGGCGCGTGACATGCGTGGAAATCGACAGGGCCCAACGACGGGCACAATGGCCGCATGACGACCGCACCGACCGAATCCCAGGGGCTGCTGCTGCAGCTGCTGGATCCGGCCAACCGGCCCGACCCGTATCGACTCTGTGCGCGGTTTCGCGACGGCGGAGCGCTGCAGTTGCCGGAGGCCAACCTGGCGGTGTTCTCCAGCTACCGCGATTGCGACGAGGTGTTGCGGCACCCCTGGTCAAGCAGCGACAACGTCAACTCGACGGTCGCCAAGCGGCAGGCCGAGGCCGGCACGGCCCCCCAGAGGCAGGGGCCGCCGGGGTTTTTGTTTCTCGATCCGCCCGATCACACGCGGCTGCGCAGGCTGGTCAGCAAGGCGTTCGCGCCGAAGGTGGTGAGCGCGCTGAAGCCCGACATTCGGTCGCTGGTCGACGGAATGCTCGATCGAATCGCGGAAAAGGGACGCTTTGACGTTGTCGAGGAGTACGCCTATCCGCTGCCGGTGGCGGTGATCTGCCGGCTGCTCGGCGTGCCGCTCGACGACGAGCCACAGTTCAGCCGGGCGTCGGCGTTGCTGGCCCAGGCACTGGACCCGTTTTCGACAATCACCGGCGTGCCACCGGACGTCGCGAACGAGCGGCAACAGGCCGGGGCTTGGCTGCGCGCATACTTTCACGACCTGATCGAGCGCCGTCGTTCACAACCCGGTGCCGACCTGCTGTCGGGTCTGATCGCGGTGGAGGAGTCCGGAGACCAACTGACCGAGGACGAGATCGTCGCGACCTGCAATCTCCTGTTGATCGCCGGACACGAGACCACGGTGAACCTCATCGGAAACGCCGTGTTGGCAATGCTGCGGCGTTCCATCGAGTGGACCGCTCTGGGCGCCGATCCCGGCCGAGCGTCGGCGATCGTGGAAGAAACCCTGCGTTACGACCCGCCGGTGCAACTGGTCGGGCGAATTTCCCTCACCGACATGGCCATTGGCGGCGTAGAGGTGCCCGCGGGCGATGTCATGATGTTGTTGATCGCCGCCGCCCACCGCGACCCGGCGGAGTTCGACCGGCCCGACACCTTCGATCCGGACCGGACGCCCCTGCGGCACTTGGGCTTTGGCCGGGGAGCCCACTACTGCCTGGGAGCACCTCTGGCCCGGCTGGAAGCAGGCGTGGCGCTATCGGCTATTACGGCGCGATTCCCCAACGCGGGGCTGGACAGCGAGCCGGAGTATAAGGCCAACGTCACGCTGCGGGATTGTCACGGCTCATGGTCACGGTCTGACCGCCGCGTCGCGCGCGAACCCAGGGCAAGTCATCGTGGCCGCACCTCGACCAAAACCGGATTATCGCGCGGCGGCATATCAATAGTCCTAAACTCCCCTGGTCAGCCGTATCACGACGCAGTCAAGCAGGTAACGGACATGACCAAAGAGAACGAAAAGGGCGACAGCACTTCCGGTCCCGGAAAGGGAGGCGGAAATGGATCAAACGGACCGGGTCCTCGTCTGGTTCCGATCACGCTCGCCGTCTACCGTGATTTGCGTGTCGGCATGGTGGTCATCATGGTGATGCTCGCCGCGGCCGTGATAATCGAAAGGCTTTCGGCCACGTGCTGGCAATTCGCCATCAGCGCTTACTATTACACCTCCGCGCACAGCATCGTCATCGCCGCGCTTCTGGCGCTCGGCGCCCTTTTCATCATGTACAAGGGAAGCAGCGACACCGAGGATGCTCTGTTGAGCTTGGCCGGAGTCTCCGCATTGATAGCAGCGATCGTGCCCCAAGGTCGGCCCTCGTCACTGTGCGGACGGGCTGACCTGCCGCCCGAATACAACGTCGACGCCGTCACTCGGCCCAACGTCTGGGCGGTGGTCATCGGACTGCTTTTGGGTTGGGGCATTGTTTTGTGGCAATCCCCGCGCAACCGCACCGAGCGGACAAGAAGCCCGGGCGGCGTACTGGCGCTGGGTTTGTTCTGGCTGACCATGGTGGTAGGCCTGCTCACCTTCATCTTCGATCACAAGTTTTTCCTGGCGCAGGCGCACGGCGCAGCCGGGTTCCTGCTCCTCTCGACATTCATCGCCACCGTGTTCTGCACCGGATACCTCGTCAAGCGAGAAGATGAGTCGAAATCATCCCATCACCGTGCGTACCGGCGGTTCTACCGAGGTATGGCGGTGGTGATGCTCGTGACGTTGATCGCAATCGTCACAGCACATCTCGTGCACCGCGGCTGGGAATTATGGGTGTTGCTGGTCGAGGCACTCCTGATCATCGAGTTCGCCATCTACTGGGTCGTGCAAACCATCGAGCTGTGGGACAGACCCGACCGAAGGGACCGCCTGCCCGACGATGCCCAGCGGCGGATCGCCGACGCGAGGGCGAAAGGTGGTGGTCTGGACGGATTCAAGTCCGGGCTCGCCGATGTGACGAAGCCAGACGGGCCAGACCGGTTGCTGCCGTTCCTCTGACGGGCCGACCGCACAGCGGAGGTGCCGGGCCGCCGTCCGGCGCTGGGGCACTTGGGCTTTGGTCGGGGCGCTCTGCACTGCCCGGGCGCCCCCAAGGCCGGCCCGAAACCCATGGCGGCCGATCGGCGATAACGGCGCTCTGCCCCAACGCCAGGCCGACAGCAGGCCGAAGCACCGACCGCCGTCGCGCAGCGGGGATCGTCGCGGCGCGAGGCGGCGGGAAAGCTCAGCCGCGCTCCCACGGCGGGCTCTCGCCCATCTTCTTGTAGTACTTGGCCAGGTGGCTCTTGACCCGGTCCACGTCCGTCTTCGGCAGGTCGATACCGCCGCGTGCACCGTCCATGATGGCGCCGGCTGCCATCACCCCGCGCGGCACCGCCTGGAGATCGCCACCCACGACATCGGCGATCAGCAACTTGTACGCCGTGAAGTTGTCCTTCTTCCCGTTGTCGTACCAGACATGGGCGTCGCGATACTTCTGGTTCGGCGCGTCTTCGGCTGCGGCCCACTTGCGCACCCGTTTCTCGGCCGCGTCACCGTCCCATTTGCGGTCGCGGTCGGCCAAGGGCAGATCCTGAAACGCTGTCACTGACATGTAGGTGCGCGTGCCCGTCCCGGCGGCCGTTAAACGTCCCACCTTCATTGGCCCGCCGAACCGGCGGATAAGCGGTAGCGTCATTGGTGCTGGCTGTGCTGTCGGTGGTGTTTGCGCGACGCACCAGCGGCGATGTGAACGGGAGACCACCATGAAGCACTGCATCGTCGGAGGACTGGCCGCCGTGCTGGCGGCCGGAGGTTTGATCGCCGTGGCGCCGCCGGCCAGCGCCGGCTGCCAGTACGGAGGATCGTTCCTCAGCAAATGCGATGGACCCGTCCAGCCAGATGGCACCTGGCAGCGTTGCGTGGGATTCACGCACCTGATCTGGAACGGCGCCAGCTCCTACCTGGTGCCGGATAAGCGCTGCGATCTGATGGGGCCGGACCAACACCCTGGAGATCTGGCCTTCGCCGACCCGCCGACGCACATCGACGGCTGAACCCAAAGGCGGCGAAAGGTCTTCGCTAGCCAGACCCCAGGCCAGGCACGATGTCCCCGAGGCTGAAGGTGACCGGCTGTTCGAGTTGTTCGTAGGTGCACGAGCGCGGTTCCCGATCCGGACGCCACCGGTTGAACTGTGCGGTGTGCCGAAAGCGCCGGCCTTCCATGTGGTCGTAGCGGACCTCGACCACGCGTTCCGGCCGCAGCGGCACGAACGAAAGATCCTTGCCGGCGTTCCAGCGGGAGAATTCGTTCTTGCGCGGCGTTCGTTCGCCGGCCTCGTGGGCGGCCCAGTTCCACGGGTGACCGTCGAAATCGGTGACGAGCGGCTGCAATTCGGTGAATAGGCGTCGCCGCTCAGCCATCGGGAACGCGCCGATCACACCGACGGAGGCGAGCTGACCATCGTCCTGGTAGAGCCCGAGCAGCAGCGATCCGATCGCATCGCCGCCCGACTTGTGCACGCGATACCCGGCGACGACGCAATCGGCGGTGCGCTCGTGCTTGATCTTGAACATGACGCGCTTGTCGGGCTGATAGGTCACGGTCAGTGGCTTGGCGACGACACCGTCGAGGCCGGCCCCCTCGAATTCATCGAACCAACGCTGCGCGAGCTCGATGTCAGTGGTGGCCGGCGTGACATGGATCGACGGGCCCGAGCCCGCCAACGCGTCGACGAGGGCGGCGCGCCGCTCGGCAAACGGTCGCCGCGTGTAATCGTCGTCCCCCAGGGCGAGTAAGTCGAACGCGATGAACGACGCGGGCGTCGCCTCGGCAAGCATGCGCACCCGCGAATCCGCCGGATGGATCCGTTGTTGTAGCGCCTCGAAATCCAGGCCGTGCTCCGTGGCGATGACGATCTCACCGTCGATAACGCAGCGCTGGGGCAGCTCAGCACGCACCGCGGCCACCAGCTCGGGAAAATAGCGCGTCATCGGCCGCTCGTTGCGACTGCCCAGCTCCACTTCGTCGCGGTCACGGAAACAGATGGACCTGAATCCGTCCCATTTGGGTTCGTACGACGCATCCGGCGGGATCGATCGCACCGACTTGGCCAGCATTGGCGACACCGGGGGCATGACGGGTAAGTCCATAGGCCGATTGTGCTGGAATCGTTGGTATGGCTGCTGCAGAAGAGCTCGACGTCGACGGTGTCGCGGTGCGCCTGACCAATCCGGACAAGGTCTACTTCCCCAAGCTGGGCACCAAAGGCACCAAGCGGCGGCTCGTCGAGTACTACAGGGCCGTGGCGGGCGGCCCGATGCTGGACGCGCTCCGCGACCGGCCCACCCACCTGCAGCGCTTCCCGGACGGCATCGATGGCGAGGAGATCTACCAGAAGCGGATTCCGCAGCACCACCCCGACTACCTGCAGACCTGCCGGGTGACGTTCCCGTCCGGACGCACCGCCGACGCGCTGAGGGTGACCCACCCCTCGGCGATCGTGTGGGCGGCACAGATGGGCACCGTCACGTTGCACCCGTGGCAGGTACGCTGCCCGGACACCGACCATCCCGACGAGTTGCGCATCGACCTCGACCCGCAACCCGGAGTCGCGTTCGAGCAGGCGCGGACGGTCGCGGTCGACGTGTTGCGGCCCCTGCTCGATGAGCTCGGTTTGGTCGGGTACCCCAAGACGTCCGGCGGCCGCGGCATTCACGTCTTTCTGCGGATCGCCACGGACTGGGATTTCGTCGAGGTGCGCCGAGCGGGGATCGCCCTGGCCCGTGAGGTGGAACGCCGCGCGCCCGAGGCCGTCACCACGTCGTGGTGGAAAGAAGAACGGGGCGAGCGCATCTTCATCGATTTCAACCAGAACGCTCGGGATCGAACCATGGCCTCCGCGTATTCGGTGCGGCGCACTCCGATAGCGACGGTGTCGACGCCGATGACGTGGGAAGAGCTGGCCGGCGCGGAACCGGACGACTACACGATGGCGACAGTTCCCGACCTGGTGAAGGACCGCCAGGACCCTTGGGCGGCAATGGATGACGTGGCACAGTCGATCGCGCCCCTGCTCGAGATGGCCGACGCCGACGAAGATCGCGGCCTTGGGGACATGCCCTATCCGCCGAACTACCCCAAGATGCCCGGAGAACCCAAACGTGTTCAGCCCAGCCGGGATACGGACTTGAAGAAAGACAACAAGTCGAAGTGACCTCGCTCGTGGAGCACTCCCATGCGATTTGTCACAGTGACGGCTGGGTGGTCCAAGCTCGTCCCAGCGCAGCTGGGTCTCTGGTCTTGGAACCTCTGCTAATTCAAGGCAGCCCGAATCGACTTGATGTGCAACAGTGCAAAACCGCCGTATGACTAAGCGCGCCGGTACGCGCTGACTGGCACGCCGATAGGCCCAAAAGTATTGCTTGCCAACTAAAGCGTGCCAGTCAGCGCGAAGACCACCTACGGTGTGCAGGTAATTCCGGTGGCCCCACCGCTACACGAGAAGGTAGGCAGCGTGCATCCGGAGCTCGTTAATGCGGTGGCGGCCAGTACCAAGCCGAGAACAACCTTGTACTTCAAACGAGACATCACCACTCCGTTCGTTGAGAAGAAATGCTTCGCCCGAGGAGGGTTATTCTACGTGAGCGCAATGCGGAACGCTATGGCGTTCAACATATTTGCGCTCATTATGTCGTATCAAATGGCGTGAAAGGCCCAACGCGGCTGAAACTTGTTGTGTCACAAAGACTAAGTCAACTCCGAACCGTGAGAATCCCAGCAGCATGAAGACGTCTGGCGATGAGGGATTGCGCAAGGTTGCACAGCAAAAGGTGCGTACGCGACACGCTGCTCAATATGAAAGAGCCTGAAGAGCAGGCAGTTTCATAGCAAAGTGCACCGGTTAAGTGGTTGCGCTGACTGGCGGGCTCCATGCCCTCGACGATGCAGTCGATAGCTCGATGTCGACCCAACAGGTGAAGGCCGCCAGTAGCGCAACCCCCTCAACGGCTGCCGGGTGGCTTTACGGCGTGCAGACGAGGCCGCCGGTGCACGAGATGGTCAACGGCACGGTGCAACCCGAGCTTGTTAATGCGGTGAAGGCCAGGACCAGGCCGAGAACAACCTTGTACTTCCAACGAGACATGAACCACTCCATCCCCTGAGGAGAAATGTTACGCCCGAGGAGGGTTATATTACGTGAGTGCAATGCGGAATGCTATGGCATTCACTAAATTTGCGGCGATCTACGTCAGCTGATTGAAGGGGGTCACGGGCCGCCGCCGAGCGGCGTCCCGGCGTGGGTTAATGCGTCGCCGGCGTCCGCTTTGCATTCATTCTCGAAATCGTCCCGCGGGCTCGGAACGCGCGATAAGATGAGGACGCGCGCGATCCGACCTGCATTTCAAACAATGCAGGGCGATGTGGAACGTGTTCGGGGGAAACGACATACGGCTCTAACCGATGGAACACGGCCTTCGTTCGTGTCTCCCGATATCGTCATGCCCATTGCAATCCTGTCGGTGAGCTCGGTAAGCTGACCCAACGACCAACATTGACCGCGCCGGCGGATCCGCACGTGCCAATTCCGGGCCCCATTTACGAACCGCCAACGCTTTGAATGCATTTCACGCAACAGCGCCTGCGAGCGTTGCGGGCTTAAGATTTCAAATCCGGTCAACCCGACCGGGAAAAGTAGGCTTTGCCGCTGTACGGCTGGCGGCTCGCGTGTTGTGCGCGGCGTTGGCCCTCGCGCTTTCTGTCGCGGCCGGTGTCACCGCCGCAACCGTCGCACGCGCCCAGCCGGTTGGCGGTGACGCCGCCGACCGCCTGGTCGGATGGGACACCTACCGTCGGCTGGATCTGTTGCCCTATCTGCACACCGGCACGCAGGCGTTGCAGCTGTCGAGCTTCGACCGCAGCGGCGGTGATTTCGACTTCTCCACCGGCAACCGCAACGGCACCGGCGGATGTTTGGCGTCGGGCGGCGCGGGCTGCGTCGTCGCGGAGGATCGCGGTGCCGGCGAGGTGGATTCGATCTGGTTCACCCGCGACGGCGGCAAGGTGACCCGGATCGGAAACATCCGTGTCGAGCTCGACGGCCGGACGGTATTGGACGCGCCCTTGCAATCGGTGGTCGATGGCGCGCTGGGTGCGCCGTTCGAATGGCCGCTGGTGGCCAACGCGGCGCAGTCGCCGGGCGGGGTGTATATCAAGGTGCCGATGCCCTACCGCGAATCGATGCGCATCAGCGTCACATCCAATCTCGAGTACTACCACGTCGACTATCGCCAATTCTCGACCGCCGAGGGCGTCACCACCTTCTCACCCGCCGATCGCGCAATCGACGTGCTCGCCACACTGCGCGCGGCGGGCACCGCCGATCCCAAACCCTCGGCGGCGAGTCCGGTTCACGACAACCGGGTTGTCGATCTTCTCCCCGGTGCCGCGGCGACCATCGCGGAATCTGCAGGCCCGGGTAGCATCTCGGCGTTGCAACTGCAGCTGCCGGAACCGACCGATCAGCTCCTGAACGGCGTGCGGCTGCAGATGGAATTCGATGGCCGGACCATGGTCGACTCCCCGCTCGGGGAGTTCTTCGGGGCCGGGTTGGGCGCCGTGACGGTACGGTCGCTGATGTTCTCCGCGGTTCCGCAACCCGGGGGATCGCTGTCGCTGTCCGCGTGGTGGCCGATGCCATTCGCGCATGCGGCTCGCATCACGCTCGTGAACACCACCGGCGACCCCGTGGCCAAAATCGGCAGCGACGTGGCAACCGAGCCCGACCCCGAGTGGGAGTCCGCGTTGGCGGGCGGACGCGCCGGCTACTTCACCGCCCGCTCCCACGCCGCGCCGACCACCTTCGGCCAGGACTGGTTGTTCGCCGACGAACAGGGCCACGGGAAGTTCGTCGGCGTCAGCCACACCATTCGCGGTTCCCGAATCAAAACCGCGTTCAGTGACAGCGCCCCATACTTCCTCGAAGGGGCGGAGCGTGTCTACACCGACGGTGCCGCGTCGCCCCAGTGGTACGGCACCGGCACCGAGGACCTTTACGAGGGCGGCTGGTATTTCAAGGACGGCACTCGATTCAGTGACCCGCTCACGGGTCAACCCGACCAACGCACGGTGGCCGGCGGCTGCGCCGACTATTGCGTCGCCGTCTACCGGCTCATGTTGGCCGACGCCGTCGACTACCACTCCGCGATCCGCTTCGGCATCGAGCACGGCAAGCGGAACATGGTCCAACCCGATTACAGCTCAACCGCTTTCCTTTACACGCAACCCAACGACGCCCTGACCGCCGGGGACGATGTCCGACCCAGCGATCCGGTCAGCCGACTGCTGCACGGCTACGCTGACGCCGACGCCGCCGATCAACTACTGGTCAGCGAATACGAGGGCAGCGAAGACACCCGTCCGGTCATCGGGTCGGTGCGCGCCACCGCGGCCGCGATCACGTTCCACGTCGAAACCGACCCGGACAACCGAGGCATCCTGCTGCGTCGCACATCCGACCAAGCGAACGGATTCCAACGCGCGGACGTCGCGGTCGACGGCGTCCCCGTCGGGACCTGGCTTCAGCCGCGGAACAACGGTATTCACCGCTGGCTCGACGACACCTACCTCTTGCCGCCACCGGTGACTGCCGGCAAGGCGCAACTGACCATCACCCTTACGCCCGCGCCCGATTCCCCGCCCTGGACGGCGAGCCGCTACCAGGTCGAAACGGTGACCGGTTGATCACTAAGCAGCGGTAGGCCGCATCACCCTGGCGGCCAGGAGCGAGGCGATCAAGACACCCGTCAATCCGGCGACGGGAGCCACCGACGACGACCATCCCGACAACACGAAATAGCCGAAGGCGGCGCCGACGGCCAGCAGGGTCGCGTGCACGGGCGTCCAGTGCTCGATGGCCGGCAACCAAAACGCCAACCCCATGCCAAGGAGCAGCGCCAGAACGTGACCGAACGCGGTGAAATCCGCGTCGAGCGTCGCCATCAACGCGACGCCGAGCCACCACCCGATCCAGGCCGGGCGCCAGCGGGCCGGTATCGATGCGGTCAGGGCGCCCAGCACGCACACCGCGCCGTAGCTGATCCCGACGTCGGTGGCGCGCGCCACCGAGAACGGGAGCCATCCCGTTTCCACCGCGGCCACCAGCCCCACCGCGACGATCACGGTGGCGCCGATGTGGCCGACGGCGAAGGTGATCAGCAAACCTCGCCCGCGCCAGATGAGTTCACCCAGCGCCAGCAGGCACACCAGGCCCGGCAGCCAGAGGAAGACATCGCCGCCGTCGCTGACGAACGCGCTGCCGACCAGGCTGCCCAGGTTGCCGTGCGCCAGGTTGTGCAGGTTGGTGCTCATATCCCTTACCACCGCGGCGCGGGTGTGCCCGCCCAGCGCCGACAGGGTGACCGAGACGGCGAGCAGCATGACGGTATACGCCGCCGTGACGCGCAGCCGGTCGGGGCGCGCACGAAGGTCCGTGCGGGACACCATCACTGACCGGTCCAGCCCCGGTCGCGCGCCAGCAGGTCGGCGACGGTTTCTCTACGCACAAGTTCACGCGACTTGCCACCGGAGACCGCGACCAGGGGCGGGCGGCCCACCATGCTGTGGCTCGGCACCATCGAGTGCTGGTAGGCACCGGTGCACGCGACGGCCAGCAGATCTCCCGGGCGGATGTCCGCGGGCAGCTCGACGTCGCGGGCGATTTCGCGACCGTCGCCGTGCCGGCCGACGACGGTGACCGGTGCGGTGACGCTTGGAGGGTGCCGATTGGCCAGCGCCACCGTGTATTTCGCGCCGGGCCGCTCCATGCCGTGGATGTCACTCGACCCGCCGTCCACCGCGACGAAGGTGTGCCCTCCGGGCTGACGTTTTACGGCGATCACCCGGCAGAGCATCATCCCGGCCCGCGCGGCGATGGCGCGGCCCGGCTCGATCACAATTCGCGGGCGAGGGAATTCGTGCTCGCCACAAGCCGATTCCAGCGCACCGTCGATGACGGTTCCCAGCGCACGTACGTCGAGTTCGGGGTCGCCCGGGAGGTACGGGACTGCATGCCCACCGCCCAGATTGAGTTCACTGAGCACGACCTGATGGCGGTCGCGGACCTCGGCCATCACACCGATCATCTGGCGGATCGCCTCACCGTAGAGCGAGGCGTCGGTGAGCTGTGACCCGAGCCGGCAGTGCAGCCCCACCAAATCCAGCCACGGCTGATCCAGGACACGCCTCAGCGCGCCGGCAGCCTGGCCGCCGGATAGCGCGAAGCCGAATTTCTGGTCGATCGCCCCGACGTCGGGGATGACCCCCACCAGGACGCGCTGACGGTGACGCACCCGGCAGGCCAGGAGTGAGACCTCGCTGGGCGTATCGATGACGATCCGTCCGACACCGGCGGCGATCGCGTCGCACAGCTCGGCCGCGGTGATCACCCCATCCAGGATGATCTGCGACGGGGGGACGTCGGCGGCCAGCGCGGTGGCCAGCTCACCGGCCGAGGCGACGTTCACGCCGGCCCCTTCGTCCGCGGCCCAGCGGGCCACGTCGACGCTCAACAGCGCCTTCCCGGCGTAGATCAGCTCGGCGTCGGGCAGTGTCGCGCGATAGCCCCGAATCCGGGCCCGGAAATCCTCTTCGTCCACCACGTACGCGGGCGTGCCGAATTCGGCGGCGAGGTCGTCGGCGGCCACGTCGCCCACGCAGAGCCGGCCCAGGTCGTCAACGTAGGCGCTCAGCGGCCAGATCGCGCGATCGAGATGCGGGTTCAGCCCGTGCCTCAGCGACGGAAGCAGCTCGAAGAGCGTCATGCCTCTACGGTGCCGGTCCGGCCCGGCGCGTGCCGCGTTCTTAACGAAGCCTTCACACCCGTGCGGCAAATCTTCACAGATTCGGAACACTGGCCGCGATCGAGGCGATCACCTCGTCCGCGGACACGATCGCGGTCGCGTAGTTCGGAATGTTGACCTCGAGTGCGGCGCGCATCTCGACCTCCGAGTAGTCCGCCGTCCCGTCGCGCACCACCGTTACCTCGTACCCGAGCTCCGCGCCGTAGCGAACCGTGGCTTCGAGGCAGGTGTGGGCGATGAGTCCCATGACGATGAGCCGATGAACGCCGTGCCTCTTGAGCTGCAGGTCCAGGTCGGTGTTGGCGAAACCGCTCGAACACCAATGCTCGTGGGCGACGACGTCACCGGGCTGCGGCTCGAACCCGGTGCGAAGCTCACCGCCCCAGGTGCCGAATTCGAAGGTCTTGCGTGACCACGCCGCCTTCTGCACCGGCGCGATGTGTTTCCACGTCTCGTAATCGCCGGGGCGGTATCGGCGATGCAGCGCATAAAAGACGCGGATGTCCGCCCCGCGGGCCGCGTCGAGCACCCGCTTCATGTGGGTGACGCAGCCGTTGCCCTCGATGACGCCTTTCAGGCGCTCCCAGACCTTGCCGCCCGGGGAGATGAAGTCGTTGTAAGGATCGATCAACACCAGCCCCGTCGTGTCCTTGCTGTACGTCACGCGGTCATCATCCCTCGTGGACGCCTTGACTGACCGATCTGCCTGCTGCTACACATGGTTGCGCCACAAATTTGGGCGATCGCCCAAAAAGGCGGCGCTTGGAGGTGACGATGGGCCGGATGGACGGCAAAGTCGCGTTCGTGACCGGCGCGGCGCGCGGACAGGGCAGGAGTCACGCCGTCCGGCTCGCGCGCGAAGGCGCGGACATCATCGCCGTCGACATCTGCCGCAAGTTCGAGGCGTCACCCGTGGAGGGCGCCACCCCCGAGGATCTCGACGAGACCGCCGGCTTGGTCAAGGACGCCGGAGGCCGGATCGTCACCGCCGAAGTCGACGTCCGCGATTTCGACGGGCTGCGCGCCGCGGTGGACAGCGGCGTCGAACAGCTGGGACGCCTCGATGTCATAGTCGCCAACGCCGGCATCGGGACGACGGCGGGAAAGCTGCACAAGACCCCTGAGCCGCTGTGGCAGGAGATGATCGACGTCAACCTCAGCGGCGTCTGGAAGACGGTGAAGGCAGGGGTTCCGCACGTCCTGAACGGTGGCCGCGGGGGCTCCATCGTCCTGACGTCGTCGGTGGCGGGGGCCAAGGCCTACCCACACGTCGGCCACTACGTCGCGGCCAAACATGGGGTCATCGGCCTGATGCGTTCGTTCGCAGTCGAATTGGGCCAGCACATGATCAGGGTCAACGCCGTCCTCCCGACTCACACGAGCTCGCCCCTTCTGCTGAACGAGGCCACGTACCGCGCTTTCCGGCCCGAACTGGAGAACCCCGGACCCGACGACCTCGCGCCGGTGTGCCAGAGCTTCCACTACCTGCCCATCCCTTGGGTGACGCCCGAGGACATCAGCAACGCCGTGCTGTTCCTGGCCTCCGACGAAGCGCGCTACATCACCGGCGTCGCGCTGCCGGTGGATGCCGGCAGCTGCCTGAAATAGAGGAACGAATGACCGTCACCAGCGAGACGTCCGTCTACTACGACCCTTACGACACCGGCATCATCGCCGATCCGTATCCGACCTACGCGCGGCTGCGCGACGAGGCGCCCATCTATTACAACGACCGCTACGACTTCTGGGCGCTGTCAAGGCATTCCGACGTCGAACGGGCGCTGGCCAACTGGGAGGCGTTCTCCAACCGGCGCAGCGACATCCTCGAGCTGATCCAGTCGAAATTCGAGATGCCCGGCGGGGTCATGATGTTCCAGGATCCGCCCGAACACACACGGTTGCGCGGACTGATGTCTCGCGTGTTCACGCCCCGCCGGATGGCCGAACTCGAGGACCAGATCCGGCAATACTGCGTGCGGTGCCTGGACCCGCTCGTCGGCTCGTCGAGCTTCGACATCATCGCGGAGCTGGCCTCGATGATGCCGATGCGGGTGATCGGGATGCTGCTGGGAATCCCGGAATCCGAACAGGTCTCGGTGCGCGACGCGAACGACGCCAACCTGCGAACCAAGCCGGGCGCTCCGTTGAAGGTCGCCGACGCCGACTCGATCGCTGACGGCCGGATCTACGCCGACTACGTGGAATGGCGGTCCAAGAACCCGTCCGATGACCTGATGACGACGTTGCTCAACGTCGAGTTCGACGACGAGGACGGGGTGCACCGCAAACTGACGCGCAAGGAGGTGCTGCATTACACGCAGGTGGTCGCCGGCGCCGGCAACGAGACGACCGGCCGGCTGATCGGCTGGCTGGCCAAGGTGCTCGCCGAGCATCCCGACCAGCGCCGCGCGGTCTATGAGGACAGGTCGCTGTTGACCCGCACCGTCGACGAGACGCTGCGATTCGAACCGACGGGACCGCACGTCGCGCGTTGGATGGCCAGGGATTTCGAGTGCTACGGCACGACGGTTCCGGCGGGCAGCGCCATGCTGCTGCTCTTCGGCGCCGCCAATCGCGACCCCCGCCGCTACGCCGACCCGGACAGCTACGACATCCGGCGGGACAACATCTCGCACATCACGTTCGGGAAGGGTGTGCACTACTGCCTCGGCGCCAACCTCGCCCGTCTCGAGGGCCGAGTCGCGCTGGACGAGATGCTCAACCGCTGGCCCGAATGGGGAATCGACTACGAGACAGCGAAACTCGCACCGACCTCGACGGTGCGCGGTTGGGAGCGGCTAGAGGTGGTGCTGCCCTGAGTCAGGCGCCTCGAACCGGTCGATGAGCCGGCTGACGAGCGCGATGGCCTCGTCGTGGCCGCGCGTCGCGCCGAGGGAACCTTCCATGATGAGGGTCTGGCCGACGGCGGCAATAACAACCGCGAGGCCGGCGGGCGGGAATTCCGCGACATCCAGCGCATTCTCGCGGACAACGTGGTTGAGTGCGGCGATCTGCCGGCTCCGCCACCGTTCGGACCACGCCGCGATCTCGGCCCGAATGTCCTTGCGGTGGTTGGCCAGGCCCATGAACTCCTGCAGCAGCCGGGCGTCCTTCGGCTCGATGAGGGTTCGCCACAGGGCATGCAGGGGACGGTCGGAGGCCAGCGCCTGATCTTGGCGCTCGAGATAGGCCGCCGCGCCGCGGCGGAACACGTCGAGGTACAGCTCGTCCATGGTGGGGAAGTAGTAATGCACCAGGGCCGGTTTCACGCCGGCCTTTGCCGCCACCCGGCGCGAAGTCGCCGCCGCATAGCCCTCGTCGACCATGATCTGGATCGTTGCGTCGATGAGCAAGTCGCGGGTCGTCGAGTCCCTGGCCATCACCGGACCCTAAGTTGGGCGGTCACCGGGAATCAACAACGCCCATGATTAGAAGATGGAGCGGCGGGGAACTGTTTGACCGAACATTTCAGAAAGTGAAGGATCACAGCGTGGCCGCCAGCTTCCGGGACATCATCCAGTCCAAGTACCTGCTCCTGACGACGTTCACCAAGGACGGCCGCCCGAAACCGACGGCGATCTGGGGTGTGCCAGAAGGCGACAAGCTTCTGGTCATCACCGACGACGGCTCCTGGAAGGTCAAGCGGATCAACAACACGCCGCGGGTGACGATCGCCAGGAGCGGATCGCTCGGCAAGCCGAAGAGCGAACCGGTCGAGGGCGTGGCCCGGGTCCTGCCGAAGTCCGAGACGCGGCGCGTCTACAACGCCGTGCTCAAACGGTACTGGTATCACGCCTGGTGGTTCTATGCCCATTCGATCGTGCGGGGCGGCATCGACAAGGTGCACGTCGGCCTGGAAATCAGGCCGGCCGCTTAGCGTCGCTCTTGGGATCGATCAGGATCTTCGCGTGCGCCTCGGGGTCACCGAGCGCGTCGAACGCGGCCTCGACGCCCGACAGCCCGACCGTCCCGGTGATCAGCGGCTCGACGTTGACCTTGCCGTCGGCGAGCATATGCAACGTATCGCGGAACTCGATCGGGGTGTAGCCGAGCACGAACCGCAGGTCTATCTCTTTGTTGATCGCCATCGCCGGACGGATGTGGTCGGCACCCATACAGACGCCGACGACGACGACGCGCGAAAACAGCGGCGCGCCGGCGATGATGCCGTCGATAATCCCGGGCACGCCGACGCACTCGAAGATGACGGGATGCTTGGGCGTCGCCGCGCCGGCGGCCTCGGCGGCGCGCCAGAGATGCCACCACGGCAGCCGAAGGCGCTGCAGCCGTTCGATCGTTCCGACCGCAAGATCGAACGCCTCCAGGATGCCGTGCAGGTGTTTGCGGCCCGCGTCCGTGGCATATGGCGACTCCTGTGCGGGGTCGACGACGATATCTGCCCCGCAGGCCGTCGCCAGCGCCCGGCGGCCAGGTGAGAAGTCGCTCGCGATCACGGTGCGTACACCGTGCGACTTGAGCATGCAGATCACCGCGAGACCGATTGGCCCGCAACCGATGACGATCGCGACGTCGCCTTTGCCCACCTCGCCGCGCCGGACGGCGTGCCAGGCGACGGCCATCGGCTCGGTCAGCGCGGCGACGTCGGGGGACAGCCCGTTGGGGACGGCGAACGTCAACGACCGCTCAACGAGCAACTGTTCGGCGTAGGCGCCGGGCGCCATCGTCGAGAGTCCGATCCCGTGTACCTCTTTGCCGCGCCGCAGCAGCGGCAGGGCCACGACCCGTGTGCCGGGCCGTGGGGCCTTCCGGGTGCCGGGTCCGTAATCGAGTACCTCGCCGCAGAATTCATGACCGAACACGACGCGCTGATCCGACCGCATGAACGCGTCGTACCCGGACTCGGCCATCACGTCGGCGAGCTCGTCGCAGTGGCGGCGGGCGTGCAAGTCGGATCCGCAGATGCCACACCTGAGCACCTCGAGCAATAGCTGCCCCTTGGCGGGGGTCGGCGCCGGGACGTCGACCACGTCGAGCTTGGCGTTGGTGCACGTGACGCTCTTCATTCTTCGATCCTGCTACACGGTCGCCGATCTAGGGCCAACCGGTTGCAGTCCTGCCGCCTGTTTCAACTCGTCGTAGGCCCGCCGGGTGCACCGGGAAAGGTGGGGCATGTCGTCGAGTGCCGCGGCATTGGCGACGAAGCCGAAGTCCATGCTGTCGTGATAGGACGCGAAAGTGGCGTTGAGTCCGATCGAGGCGGCGATGGCGGAAATCGGATAGATGCCGAGCAGGCGCGCACCGTTGAGGTACCGGATCTCCCTGGCCCCCGCCACGTTCGAAATGACGAGGTTGCATGCCGGACGGGCGACACGGTCGAGGTGCGTCGAGGCCCCCAGGCCGGCGAGCGCAACCAACCCGACCGCGTAGGTCATAGCGGCCTCGTTGGACATGCGGGCGAGTTCCTTCTTGCAGACGGCGACCGAGTCCACGACCTGATGGATCCGTTCCGCCATGCTCGCCCCCGGCTCTCCGAGGCGTGGGAACAGGGCCGACACTCGGGTGCCTATCGCCGTGTCCCCGGCGTCGCGCAGCGACACCGGACACATCGCGATGAAGGGGTGCGCGAAGTCCCGGCCGGTCTCCCGGAGATAGGCGTGCAGCCCGCCGTCGACGACCGTCACCGCCACGTCGTTCAGGGTCGCCCCGAGCCGCCGGCCGATCTCATGCATCTCTTCCAGCGGCAAGGAAAGCGTCGCGAAGCTCCGCCCGATCTGCAACGGGGCATTGGTCGGGGCGTGCTGGGCCGTAAACGGCAGGCTGCCCTCGAGATGCGTTCGGAAACGGCTCGCGAGCACCTTGCGCAGCGCGCCGACCGAAAGCTGGTTCAACACCCCGACCTGCGTGATCGCCCCGCGAATCGAATCGACCACGCGCGCCGTGACGGGCGTCGGTGGGTGCTGTTTGGTCGGTGGCGCGCCGAGCGCAAAGGCGGGTGCGGGGACGACGCGTTCCCCCGTCATGCTCAACCCGGCATACAGAAGCCTCAGACCGGACTCGCCGTCGATGATCGAGTGATGAGTCTTGGTGTAGATCGCGAACATGCCGCCCGGCACCCCATCGATCACCCAACACCGGAAAAGCGGGCGGTCGCGGTCGAGTTGTGGCTCGTGCAGATCGGCGACGAGTCGCAGCAGGTCGTCGTAGGAGGAGCCGGCGGGCAGGGCCAGGTGTCCGACGTGGTAGTGCGGGTCCCACTGCGTCATCTCCCGGAACCGGGGGGCGCCCCGGCCGAGCAGCTCCGGAATGTAGTTGAAGGGCGGCGCCGGCGTGCACGCACGGTACGCCTCCACGATTTCGCGCACTATGGGCGCGCGGCCGGCCGGCTTCTTGAACAACAGCATCGCGCCGACGTGCGTCGTGCCGGAGGGCGACTCGATCAACAGCCATGAAAGGTCCAGCGGCGGAATCGGTTTGGTCATGCCGTACCTCCGATCGGATGTCCCGTCACCCGGCTTGGGTGCGCGGAAGCCCGAATATTACGGCGATGTTCTCTCCGTGGACCACGGCCGACGAGGGCACTAGGGCCCCGGTATGGCAGCCGTTAGTCCCTCAGCTCTGGCACGCGGCGCCCCGCTCAGCTCACGGCACGAAGGGCTTCGAACGTGTCAGCCAGAGTCTCCTGCGGATCCCGGTAGGTAATGCCGAGTTCCCGCTCGCTCGGTGAATCGTCGGACGCCGGCATCTGCGTGTAGTACTGCATCCCGGCCCACGTGAAGGGCGTATCGAAGGGTACGAACCGGCTGGCGCGATCCATCACCGCGCCGGCGACGCGCAGGGCGGTATCGGGGATCGGAACCGAGACCATCGCCGACCCGGACACCTCGCCGAGCATTTTCGCCAACTCTGCCGCCGGAACGCGATGGCCGCCCGCCATGTACCGGCGCGGGCCGCGGCCGGGTTCGAGGAGCGCCGCGTGCAACGCTGCCAAATCGCGCACATCGACGATCAACCAGGCCCCGCTCCGGCCCGGGATCACATGCATCTGCAGGGCGGCCCTGACGCCTTCGCCGGCCTCACCGAACTGGTCACCCACCGGCGGACCGATGACCATGCCCGGGTAGGTGATGTTCACCGGCGCGCCCGCGTCCTGCAGACCGCGGGCATAGATCTCGACCTGCGCCTTGGACGTCCCGTAACCGTCCGCCCCTCCGACGACCGGCAGGTCCGCCGACAGCTCTTCCAGGCCCGCATGGAAGAGCGCGCTGAAACTGGACACGTGGACGATCGGGTCCAGGCCGAGTTCGACGGCCTGACCCAAGACGTTCTGGGCCCCCTGCATATTGGTGGTGAGCATCTGCGCGGTCTGGCGCGGGTCGGTGGCCACCAGGGCCGCGCTGTGCACGACGGCTTCGCAGCCGTCCAGCGCCTGGCGCACCGCCATGCGGTCCGTGATGTCGGCGACGGCATAGTCCGACACGTCGACACCCAACTCCGCCACCGAAGTCTTCAGCTTGGCGGGGGTGCGCACCAGAAACCGGATGTCGTGGCCGGCGTCGGCTATGGCCTTGGCCGTCCAGCCGCCGACGAATCCCGTACCGCCTGTGATCAGAACGCGCATGGTGGAATCTTTGCAGGACCGGGTGGCCTACAGGTGACTGGAGGCGAAGTTGGCGGCTTGGCCCGTCATCCCGTTCATGCCGTAGGAGGTGTGCGCGGCGAAGCCGTCGCCGCCGGCGCTGCCGCATATCGGATCGCCCTGCGCGCAGAGCTCCAGCGTCTTCGGCTGATACAGCGGGCCGATGGCGAGCGGCGGGGCGTGGTACTTCTGCAGGAAGTCACCCGACGGCGTCCCGAACAGGGTGACCGCGGCGACGTGGTTGGCGACGTCCGCCGGCATGGGCGGCGGCACGGCCGACGCGGGCACGCCCGCCGGAACGGCTGCCGACGTCACATACCCGGCTAGCGCGGCGCCCTGCGAATACCCGCCGAGCACCTCGCGGGTGTTGGGGCAGTTCTTCGCCGTGGCCTCGACGTGCGAGCTGGCGTCACGGATGCCGTCGACCACGGTCTGGGGAAAGTTCGGATTTGAAAAGTCGGTGCTCGCAGGGTAATTGACCGCATACACGCCGAGCGATCGGGATCCGATCTGCGAACGCAGCGCGTCCACGAACGACCCGCCGATGCCCCCGACGCCGGGCGGCTCGCCCGACCCGCGCGCGAATACCACCTCCACGTCGGGACACGCCGGATCCGCGGACGCCGACGGGCTGGGCGCGCTGGCCACCAG
>NZ_LZIX01000112.1:0-3381 GCF_001666955.1 Mycobacterium sp. E735
CCAGGCCGCGCTGGCGGTGCTGTTGTCGACCATGAGCGGAAGCAGCGAGGTGGCCGTGGGCTTCCCGATCGCCGGCCGGCGCGACCCGCTGCTCGACGACGTGGTGGGCTTCTTCGTCAACACGCTGGTGCTGCGGGTCGATCTGGCCGGCGATCCGACGGTGGCCGAGCTGTTGTCCCAGGTGCGGCAGCGCAGCCTGGCCGCCTACGAGCACCAGGATGTGCCCTTCGAGGTGCTGGTGGAGCGGCTTCGCCCGGCCCGCAGCCTGAGCCATCACCCGCTGGTGCAGGTGATGTTGGCATGGCAGAACAACGACCCCGCCGAACTGACCCTTGGCGATCTACGGGTCGCCCCGTTGCCCGTGGACACCCACACCGCGCGCATGGATATGACCTTCTCGCTGGGCGAGCACTGGGACGACACCGGCGAAGCCGCCGGAATCGGCGGCCAGGTCGAGTTCCGCACCGACGTGTTCGACGCCGACACCATCGAAGCGCTGATCAAGCGCCTCTACCAGGTGTTGGTGGCCGTGACCGCCGACCCCGGCCGTCCGTTGTCGTCGATCGACATGCTCGATGCCGACGAGCGCGCCCGCCTAAACGAATGGGGTAACCGCGCGGTGTCGCACCGACCGCCGACCCCGCCGTCGATCCTGGAGGTGTTCGCCGCGCAGGTCGCCCGCGACCCGGGCGCCGCGGCCGTCAGCTGCGGGGACCGCTCGATGACCTACCGGCAACTCGACCGGGCCGCAAACCGGTTGGCGCACTTGCTCGTAGGGCGCGGGGTCGGTGCGGGCGATTGCGTCGGGCTGCTGATGGACCGCTCGGCGGACGCGATCGTGGCGGTCCTCGCGGTGCTCAAGACCGGGGCGGCCTACCTGCCGATCGATCCGGCGCTGCCGGCGGCGCGGATCGAGTTCATCCTCACCGACGCCGCCCCGGCCGCCACGCTGACGACCGCCGACCTCCGGTCGCGGCTGGACGGGTTCGAATTCGCCGTCGTCGACGTTCACGACGCCGCTCTGGACGCTAAGTCCGGTGGCGCGTTGCCCGCGGCACCGACGGCCGACGACATCGCCTACATCATCTACACGTCCGGAACCACGGGAACTCCCAAGGGCGTGGCCGTGGCCCACCGCAACGTCACGCAGCTGTTCGCCCCCCTCGACGCGCCCCTGCCGGTGGCCGCGGTGTGGGCGCAGAGCCATTCGCTGGTCTTCGACGTGTCGGTGTGGGAGATCTTCGGTGCGCTGCTGCACGGCGGCCGGGTGCTGGTGGTGCCCGACGCGACCGCCCGGTCCCCGAAAGACCTGCACGCTTTGCTGAGCGCCGAACGGGTCGGCGTGCTCACCCAGACGCCGTCGGAGGCGGCGATGCTCCCGCTCGACGAGCTGGACTCGGCCGCCCTGGTGGTGGCCGGGGAGGCGTGCCCGGAAGAGGTGGTGGACCGGTGGGCGCCGGGGCGGACGATGCTCAACGTCTACGGCCCGACCGAGACCACGATGTGCGTGGCGATCAGCGCGCCGCTGGCGCCCGAGTCGGGAACCCCGCCGATCGGCTCGCCGGTGCCGGCGGCGGCACTGTTCGTGCTCGACGGGCGGTTGCGCGAAGCGCCCACCGGTGTCGTCGGCGAGCTGTACGTCGCCGGCGCGGGGGTGACGTACGGATACGTGCGCCGGGCGGGTCTGACCGCGTCACGGTTCGTGGCGTGCCCGTTCGGGGCGCCCGGCACCCGGATGTATCGCACCGGGGATCTGGTGTGTTGGGGCCCGGACGGGCAGCTGCGGTACCTGGGCCGCGCGGACGAACAGGTCAAGATCCGCGGGCACCGCGTCGAACTCGGCGAGGTGCGGGCGGCCCTGGCCGCATCCGACGGGGTGGAGCAGGCGGCCGTGATCGCCCGCGAGGACCGCCCGGGGGACAAGCGGCTGGTGGGGTACGTCACGGGCGCCGCCGACCCGGTCACGCTGCGCGCGGCGCTCGCCGATCGGCTGCCCGCCTACATGGTCCCGGCGGCGGTGGTGGTGCTGGACACGCTGCCGTTGACGGTGAACGGCAAACTCGACGCGCGCGCGCTGCCGGCACCGACCTACGCCGACGGTGATCGCTACCGCCCGCCGGCCACTCCGGTCGAGGAGACGCTGGCCGACATCTACGCCCAAGTCCTGGGGGCGGACCGGGTAGGGGTCGAGGAATCGTTCTTCGACCTCGGCGGTGACTCGTTGTCGGCGATGCGCCTGGTCGCCGCCATCCACACCACCCTGGGTGTCCATCTGCCGGTGCGCGCCGTCTTCGACGCGCCGTCGGTGCGGAACCTGAGTCAGCAATTGGACCGGCACGCCGACCAATACGGCCCTGGCTTCGCCTCGGTGCACGGTCGAGACGCCACCGAGGTATACGCCAGCGATCTGACCCTGGACAGGTTCATCGATGCCGCGACGCTGAGCGCCGCGCCCGCGCTGCCGGGGCCGAGCTCGCAGGTGCGGACGGTCCTGTTGACGGGGGCGACGGGGTTCCTGGGGCGTTATCTGGCGCTGCAGTGGCTCGAGCGGCTCGAGCCGGTGGGCGGCAAACTGATCTGTCTGGTGCGGGGCGGCTCCGACGAGGAGGCGCGCCTGCGGCTGGAGAAGACGTTCGACAGCGGTGACCCGAAGCTGCTGCGTTACTTCCAGGACCTCGCGGCCGACCACCTCGAGGTGATCGCCGGTGACAAGGGTGCGACGAATCTTGGTCTCGACGAACACATCTGGCGGCGGCTCGCCGACACCATCGACCTGATCGTCGACTCGGCCGCCCTGGTCAACGGCGCGCTGCCCTACAGCGAGCTGTTCGGCCCCAACGTCGTCGGCACCGCCGAGCTGATCCGGCTGGCCCTCACCGGCAAGCTCAAGCCGTACTCCTACGTCTCGACGGCGAACGTCGGGGACGGGGTGGAACCGGCGGCGTTCACCGAAGACGCCGACATCCGCGTCATCAGCCCGACCCGGACCATCGACGGCGGCTACTCCAACGGCTACGGGAACAGCAAGTGGGCCGGCGAGGTGCTGCTGCGCGAGGCCAACGACCTGTGCGGGCTGCCGGTCTCGGTGTTCCGCTGCGACATGATCCTCGCCGACACCAGCTACGCCGGCCAACTCAACCTGTCGGACATGTTCACCCGGATGGTGCTGAGCCTGGTGGCCACCGGCGTCGCGCCGCGGTCGTTCTACCAGCTGGACGGCGACGGCAACCGGCGCCGTTCGCACTTCGACGCGCTGCCGGTGGAGTTCGTCGCCGAGGCGGTCACCACGCTCGGTGGCCGGACCGTCGAAGGGTTCGAGACGTATCACGTGATGAACCCGCACGACGACGGCATCGGCATCGACGAGTACGTCGACTGGCT
>NZ_LZIX01000113.1:0-641 GCF_001666955.1 Mycobacterium sp. E735
GGGATGACGCTACTCGACATCGGTTGCGGCTGGGGAGGAGCGCTGCACCGGGCGATCGAGAAATATGACGTCAACGTGATCGGGATCACGCTGAGTCGCAACCAGTTTGCCTACAGTAAGGCCAAAATGGCCGCCATCCCCACCGACCGCTCCGTCGAAGTCCGGTTGCAGGGCTGGGAGGAATTCGACGACAAGGTCGACCGAATCGTCAGCATCGGCGCCTTCGAGGCGTTCAAGGCCGACCGGTGGCCGGCCTTTTTTGAACGTGCCCACCACATCCTGCCCGACGACGGTCGGATGCTGTTGCACACCATTTTGACCTATCAATGGCAGCAGATGCCCGCACTCGGCATCAAGCTGACTATGCGCGATGTGAGATTCGCGCGATTCATCGGCACCGAGATTTTTCCGGGCGGCCAGCTGCCGACGCAGGAAGATATTTTCAAATTCGCTGAGCCCGCCGGATTCTCGGTCGAAAAGGTGCAATTACTGGGTGAGCACTACGAGCGGACTCTCAATATATGGGCGGCAAACCTGGCGGCCAACAAGGACGCGGCCATCGCGATCCAGTCGCAAGAGGTCTACGACCGCTACATGAAGTACCTGACCGGTTGCGCGAAGCTGTTCCGCCAGGGTTACAC
>NZ_LZIX01000114.1:0-1163 GCF_001666955.1 Mycobacterium sp. E735
AAACCCCCGCCCGCCACGTACAACTCGCCCGCCACGCCGGCCGGCACCGGCCGCAACCAGTCGTCCAGCACGAAGAAGGCGAGATGCTCCAGGGGGTTTCCGATCGGACTGGCGGCGCCGTCGACGTCACCGTCGACGATCTCGCGCAACGAGGCGTGCACGGTGGTCTCGGTGGTGCCGTACATGTTGATCAGGCGGGGCCGTCCCGGATGGCTGTCCAGCCAGTTGGCCAGCCGTCGGGGTTCGAGCGCTTCGCCACCGAACACCAGCGTCTGCAGTTTGAGTTGCTGGGCGAGGTCGGGTGAGAGCGCTTCGGCCGTTTGCAGCGCGTAGAACGCCGAGGGCGTCTGGCTCAGCACGCTGACTTGCTCACGAACCAGCAAGGCGTACAGGTCTTCCGGCGAACGGACCACGTCGTCGGGCACGACCACCAGGCGCCCGCCGCGCAGCAGCGCACCGAAGATCTCCCACACCGAGAAGTCGAAGGCCAACGAGTGGCATTGCGTCCACACCTGCCCCAGATCCAGTTCGCCGTCCAGCGACTCGAGCAGCTGGGTGACGTTGCGGTGGGTGACCGCCACTCCCTTGGGGATCCCCGTGGTGCCGGACGTGTAGATGACGTAGGCGGTGGCCTCTGGGTCTGGGGCCGGTATCGCGGTGCAGGGGAACGTGTCCACCGCCGGGTCGTCGATGTCCAGGAGCGGCAGGCGGCAGCCGTCCAGGCGCGATCGCAGCCCGCTGATCGTCAGCACGGCAACCGGTGCGGCATCGGCGAGCAGGAAGTCGATCCGCGCGGCCGGCAGGCCCGGATCGATCGGCACGTAGGCCGCTCCGGCTTTGAGCACCGCCAGGATCGCCGCGACAGCCCCGGCCGACCGGGGAACCAGCAGCGCCACCCGATCCCCCGGGCCCACGCCATGCTCGATCAGCAAGTGCGCCAACTGGTTCGCGGCAGCGTCGAATTGGTGGTAGTTCCACCAGCGGTTTCCGCAGGTGATGGCCACCGCCTCCGGGGCGCGGTGCACCTGGGCGGCGAACAGTTGCGGAATCGACGGTCCGATCGGCGCCGGCAGGTCGAGCACCGCACGGTTGCCGAAGTTGTGGAGCCGGGCATGCTCCGCCTCGTCGAGCACGTCGATCGACGACAACCGGCGGGCGGGGTC
>NZ_LZIX01000115.1:0-32707 GCF_001666955.1 Mycobacterium sp. E735
AGATGATCCTGCTGTTCGAGTCGGCGAACTTCGACGAGAAGGTGTTCGACGATCCGGAATCATTCGACATCGCGCGTTATCCGAACAACCACCTGGCCTTCGGCTTCGGGACGCACTTCTGCCTCGGGAACCAGCTAGCCCGGCTGGAGCTGTCCATCATGCAGACCCGGCTGCTGCAGCGCCTGCCGGACATGCGGCTGGCCTCGGAGGCCGACCTGCCCCTGCGGCCGGCCAACTTCGTCTCCGGCCTGGAGAAGATGCCGGTCGCGTTCACGCCGAGCGCACCGCTGGGCTAGGGCCGCCTTGGCTCGTCGCCGAGCGTGCTCTGGGGGCGGGATTTAGGCGATTTTCCCGCCCTGAGAGCACGTTCGGCGGGCCCAGGCCGCGGCCACTCGGTGCAGAATTCCGCCCTGTGTGTCGTCGGCGGTAACCCGGATGACGATCCAGCCGAGATCGGACAGCGCTTCGTGACGCGCGATGTCCCGATTGAATTGCCTGCGATCGGTCCGGTGATGGTCGCCCTCGTACTCGACGGCGAGATTGATGTCCTCCCAACCCATGTCGAGCACCGCTGCGAGTTCGCCGTATTCCCCATAGACAGGAATCTGAGTCCGCGGCCGTGGGTAACCGGCGCCGATGACCGTCAGTCGCAGCCACGTTTCCCGGGGTGACTGCGCACCGGCGTCCACCAGCTCGAGCGCGCGCCTGGCCCGCCGGATGTTCCGGTGGCCCTTGTAGCGTTCCGCAATTAATTCGGCATCGGCGACCTTTAGTCGGGTTGCCCGAGCCAGGGCGTCGAGCGCAGCGACGGCCGTCCCGACCGGATTGCGACAGGCTAGGTCGAATGCCGTGCGCGCCGGGGTCGTCACTGACATGCCCTGGATCGTCGTGCTTTCGTCGTCTTCGATGCGGTCAGCCCAGGTGCGGACATGTGTTGGCGCGTGGCGATTCTGGTAGATGAGTTCGGCCGGCGCCTGGGCATCGACCCATTTGGCGCCGTGTAGCGCCGCGGCCGACCGGCCGGCGAGGACCCCGCGCCGCCGTGACCACAACCACGCCGCCTCGGCACGCACCACGGCGGTGACCTCCGCATCGCGGGGCACGTACACGTCGCGGTGCATCGCCACGAACCTGCCGGTGCGTAAGGCGTACGGCGTCACCAGCCCGGACGCGACCGCCTCGCTACCGAGAAATGGCTTTCCCATCCCGCGGAGTATGCCGAGGGGCACCGACGGGTCGTCCAGTGTGAAGCCATTGCGAAAATCCGGCCGGAAGATCGCAATGGCTTCACGTTCGGCGGGGAAGGGGCGCCCGAGGGGTCTACTTGTTCTGGAAGTTGGGCTTGCGCTTCTCGGCGAACGCCCGGGGGCCTTCCTTGGCGTCGTCGGACAGGAACACCTTGATGCCGATCTGGGTGTCGATCTTGAAGGCCTCGTTCTCGTGCATGCCCTCGGTCTCGCGGATCGCCCGCAGAATCGCCTGCACGGCCAGGGGGCCGTTGTTCTCGATGATGTCGGCGATCTCGAGCGCCTTGGACAGCGCCTGCCCGTCCGGCACGACATGCCCGATCAGGCCCATCTCCTTGGCCTCGCCGGCGGTGATGTGCCGGCCGGTCAGCAGCAGGTCACAGGCGACCGTGTAGGGGATCTGCCGCACCAGGCGCACGGCCGACCCGCCCATCGGGTACAGGCTCCACTTGGCCTCCGAGATGCCGAACTTGGCACTCTCGCCGGCGATGCGGATGTCGGTACCCTGCAGGATCTCGGTGCCGCCGGCGATCGCGGGGCCCTCGACGGCCGCGATGAGCGGTTTGGTCAGCCGGCGACCCTTCAGCAAAGCGTCGATTCGCGACGGGTCGTAGCTGCCATCCTTGAACGACTCACCCGGCGGTTTCTTGGTTGCCGCTTTGAGGTCCATGCCGGCGCAGAAGTAGCCACCGGCCCCGGTCAGGATGCAGCAGCGGATGTCCGGGTCGTTGTCGACGCGGTCCCAGGCCTGCACCATGATTTCCATCATTTCGGTGCTCAGGGCGTTGCGGGCGTGCGGCCGGTTCAACGTCACGATCAGGGTGTGACCGCGCTGTTCGACGAGCGCGTCATGTCCCGCTTGGTCGTTTGCTGGAGCCTCGGACACAGCTACCGCCTTTCCGTCGATGAGGGGCACGAGCTTGTCAAGAAATGTAACACGTTCTAATTTAGTGGCCGTGGCCCTGAATATTGCCGATCTCGCAGAGCACGCCATCGACGCTGTGCCGGACCGTGTCGCCCTGATCTGCGGCGACGAGAAGCTCACCTACGCCCAGCTGGAGGAGAAGGCCAACCGCTTCGCCCACTACCTGATCGACCAGGGCATCAAGAAGGACGACAAGGTCGGGCTGTATTGCCGAAACCGCATCGAGATCGTCATCGCGATGCTCGGCATCGTCAAGGCCGGCGCCATCATCGTCAACGTCAACTACCGCTACGTCGAGGGGGAGTTGCGTTACCTGTTCGACAACTCCGACATGGTCGCCCTGGTCCACGAGCGCCAGTACTCCGACCGGGTCGCCAACGTGCTGCCGGACACCCCGAACGTCAAGACCATCCTCGTGGTCGAGGACGGCAGCGACAACGACTACACGCGCTACGGCGGCGTCGAGTTCCACTCGGCGATCGCGGACAGCTCGCCCGAGCGCGACTTCGGCGAGCGCAGCGCCGACGACATCTACCTCCTTTACACCGGTGGCACCACCGGATTCCCGAAGGGCGTGATGTGGCGTCACGAGGACATCTACCGGGTGCTGCTCGGTGGAACCGACTTCGCCACAGGCGAATTCGTCAAGGACGAATACGACCTGGCCAAGGCCGCGGCCGCCAACCCCCCGATGATCAACTATCCGGTTCCGCCGATGATCCACGGTGCCACCCAGTCGGCCACCTGGCGGTCGGTCTTTTCGGGCCAAACCACCGTGCTGGCACCGGAATTCAACGCCGACGAGGTCTGGCGCACGATCCACGATCATAAGGTGAACATGCTGTTCTTCACCGGCGACGCGATGGCCCGGCCATTGCTCGATGCGCTCGACAGGAAAAACGACTACGACCTGTCGTCGCTGTTCATGCTGGGCAGCACCGCGGCGTTGTTCTCGCCGAGCATCAAGGAGCGCCTGCTCGAGTTGTTGCCCAACCGGGTCATCACCGACTCCATCGGCTCGTCGGAGACCGGATTCGGCGGCACCAGCATCGTGGCGAAAGACGCCCCGCACAGTGGCGGCCCGCGCGTGACCATCGACCACCGCACGGTGGTGCTCGACGAGGACGGCAACGAGGTCAAGCCGGGCTCCGGGGTGCGCGGGTTCATCGCCAAGAAGGGCAACATCCCGGTCGGCTACTACAAGGACGAGAAGAAGACGGCCGAGACGTTCAAGACCATCAACGGGGTGCGCTACGCGATCCCGGGCGACTGGGCGCTCGTCGAGGAGGACGGCACCGTCACCATGCTGGGTCGCGGCTCGGTGTCGATCAACAGCGGCGGCGAGAAGATCTACCCCGAGGAGGTCGAGGCGGCGCTCAAGGGCCACCCCGACGTCTTCGACGCCCTGGTGGTCGGCGTGCCCGACCCCCGGTACGGCCAGCACGTGGCCGCCGTCGTGCAGGCGCGACCGGGCGCCCGCCCGACGCTCGCCGAACTGGACCGCTTCGTGCGCTCCGAGATCGCGGGATACAAGGTGCCGCGCAGCCTTTGGCTGGTCGACGAGGTCAAGCGTTCGCCCGCGGGCAAGCCCGACTACCGCTGGGCCAAGGAGCAAACCGAGGCGCGGCCCGCCGACGACGTGCACGCCGCGCACGTAACCGCTTGACCCACTTCGTCAAGCAACACCCCGCCGCCCCCAGCGGCTACTTCGGGTGGGAGGCCGCCGGGCTGCGGTGGCTGGCCGGCGTCGACGGCGGCGTGCCCTGCGCCCAAGTGGTTTCCGTCGATCCGACGAGCCTGACCCTGGGGCGGCTTGACTCGGTGACGCCGACGCCCGAGGCGGCGCGCGCGTTCGGTGGCCGGTTGGCCGTCACGCATGATGCCGGCGCCCCCGCGTTCGGAGCGGGGCCCGAAGGATGGGACGGGCCCGGGTTCTTCGGGCCGCTTTCCCAGCCGCTGCCGATGTCGCTGCGGCGGCACAGCCGCTGGGGCGAGTTCTACGCCGAGGAGCGGCTGGCGCCGATGGCCGACCTGGCGGCGGCGCGGCTCGACGCCGCCACCCGCGACGCGATCGACTCCGTCGTCAGGCGGTGCCGCGCCGGCGATTTCGACGACGATGACCGGCCCGCCCGGTTGCATGGCGACCTGTGGGGCGGCAACGTGATGTGGACGCCCGACGGGGTGGTGCTGATCGACCCGGCCGCGCACGCCGGCCACCGCGAGAGCGACCTGGCGATGCTCGCGCTGTTCGGCTGCCCGCACTACGACACCATCGTCGACGGCTACGAGCGGGCGCGGCCCCTGCGGGCCGGCTGGCGCAACCGCATCGGGCTACACCAGCTTTTCCCGCTTTTGGCGCACGTCGTGCTGTTCGGCGGCGGGCACGCTCAGCGGACGCACGCTTGCGCCCGCGCCGCGCTGGCCCTGTAGCGCCGGCGTCTACTGTTGATCGCGATGACGGTCGATGTGTGGATGCAGCACCCCACTGCGCGGTTCCTGCGCAGCGACATGCTGGCATCCCTGCGGCGGTGGACCGGCGACGCCATCCCCGACGCCGACGTCCCGATCGAGGCGAGCATCGCGACTATGGACGCCGCCGGCGTGCGCTTCGGATTGCTCAGCGCGTGGCGCGGCCCCGGCGGCCAGGACCTGATCTCCAACGACGAGGTCGCCGAGTGGGTCAGCATGCACCCGAATCGGTTTGGCGGGCTGGCCGCGGTCGATCTCGACCGCCCGATGGAAGCGGTCCGCGAACTGCGCCGCCGCGTTAGGGACGGATTCCTGGGCCTGCGGGTGGTGCCGTGGTTGTGGAACGCACCGCCCACCGACCGCCGGTACTACCCGCTGTTCGCCGAATGCGTGGAGCTGGGGGTACCGTTCTGCACCCAGGTGGGCCACACCGGTCCGCTACGGCCCTCGGAGACGGGCCGCCCGATTCCCTACATCGACCAGGTCGCCCTCGACTTCCCCGAACTGGTGATCGTGTGCGGGCACGTCGGCTATCCGTGGACCGAGGAGATGGTCGCGGTCGCCCGCAAACACGAGAACGTCTACATCGACACCTCGGCGTACACGATCAAGCGGCTTCCGGACGAGCTGATCCGGTTCATGAAAACCGGTACCGGACAAAGCAAAGTCCTGTTCGGCAGTAACTACCCGATGATGACCCACGCGCACGCCCTGGCCGGGCTGGCCGAACTCGACCTGGCCGACGAGGGCCGCCGAGAGTTCTTGCACGGCAACGCCGAGCGCGTTTTCAAACTGGAGGCAGACACGTGAACGGTGCCCAGGCCCTGATCAACACTCTGGTCGACGGCGGCGTCGACGTGTGCTTCGCCAACCCGGGCACCTCGGAGATGCACTTCGTCGCCGCGCTGGACACCGTCCCGCAAATGCGCGGCGTGCTGGCGCTGTTCGAGGGCGTCGCCACCGGGGCGGCCGACGGCTACGCCCGCATCGCCGGCCGGCCGGCGGCCGTGCTGCTGCACCTGGGCCCCGGCCTGGGTAACGGCCTGGCCAACCTGCACAACGCCCGGCGCGCTCAGGTGCCGATGGTCGTGGTCGTCGGCGACCACGCCACGTACCACAAAAAGTACGACGCCCCACTGGAATCCGACATCGACGCGCTCGCCGGAACCGTCTCCGGGTGGGTACGTCGCACCGAACGCGCCGCGGACGTCGCGTCCGATGCGGCGGAGGCGATCGCCGCGAGCCGGGCGGGCTCGCTGATCTCGACGCTGATCCTGCCCGCCGACGCGTCATGGTCGGACGGGGCGCAACCGGCCGGGACGACTCCTGCGGAGCCGGCGGGGGCCGAACCGCGGTTGGCGTTCGAGGTGATCGAGGTGCTGCGCTCGGGGGAACCCACGGTGGTGATGATCGGCGGCGACGCCACCCGCGGACCGGGCCTTGCCGCCGCCGCGCGCATCGCGCAGGCGACCGGCGCGCGGGTGTTGTGCGAGACGTTCCCGGCGCGGCTGGAGCGCGGCGCGGGCGTTCCCGCCGTCGAGCGGCTGGCCTATTTCGCCGAGGCCGCCACCGCCCAGCTGGACGGCGCCAAGCATCTGGTGCTGGCCGGTGCCAAGTCGCCGGTGTCCTTCTTCGCCTACCCGGGCATGCCCAGTGACCTCGTCCCGGCCGGCTGCGAGGTTCACCTGCTCGCCGGACACAGCGGTGCCGCCGAGGCGCTCGCCGCGGTGGCCGACGAGCTGGCGCCCGGAACCGTTGCGCCCGTTGCCGTTGCGGCGCGGCCTCAGCTGCCGACGGGTGCCCTGACGTCCGCGTCGGCGGCCGACGTGATCGGGGCGCTGCTGCCGGAGGGAGCGATCGTCGTCGACGAGTCGAACACCTCCGGCGTGCTGCTCGCCCAGGCCACCGCGGGGGCGCCGGCCCACGATTGGCTGACGTTGACCGGCGGCGCGATCGGGTACGGCATCCCGGCCGCCGTCGGCGCCGCCGTCGCCGCCCCCGATCGGCCGGTGTTCTGCCTGGAATCCGACGGCTCCGCGATGTACACGATCTCCGGGTTGTGGACTCAGGCGCGCGAAAACCTCGACGTGACCACCGTGATCTACGACAACAGCGCCTATGACATCCTGCGGATCGAGCTGGCGCGGGTGGGGGCCGGATCGGCCCCCGGGCCCAAGGCGCTCGACCTGCTCGACCTGTCAAGGCCGACAATGGATTTCGTCAAGATCAGCGAGGGAATGGGGGTGCCCGCGCGCCGCGTCAGCACCGCCGAGGAACTCGCCGACGCGCTGCGGAACGCGATGAGCGAACCCGGGCCGCACCTGATCGACGCCGTGGTGCCGTCAATAACGGGCTAGCCCCGGAAGTCGGCCGAGGACCCACTCCGACATCGTGTTGAGGACATCGACGCCCGTCTCCAACACCCCGTCGTGGACCCTGGCGGCCAGGGCCATACCCCAGTGTCCCGTCGGCGTGGGCACGATCCCGAACTGCCGCACCAGGTAGTCGCCGTGCATCCCCGGCCCCCAACCGCCTTTGGCCGCAAAGCCTTTGGCGGCCAGGCCCCAGCGATGGCCACTGCTGAGGCGCTGCATCAGGTCGATGACGTCGGACGAACCGGGGATCGACGGCAGCTCGGCGGCGAACCGGGCTTGCCGCTGCAAAGTCCACTGCGTCTGGCCGAACGCGGTATAGCCACGCCGGAGCCGGCGCGATTCCACGACCGTGGCGGTGTCACCGCCCTCGGCGATCACGCCCTGCACCCGGCGCGCCGCTTCCGCCGGATCGCCCAAACCGGACCACAGTTGCTCCGACGCGTGATTGTCGGACTCGGTGATGGCCTTGACGGCCAGATCCTTCGCCCGCAACCAATCGCTGCGCAGCGCGGCGATCGCCAACGGCACCTTGATCGTCGACCACGCGACACCCGACCACCATCGGCCCAGCGAATACGTGCGGTCCGGCCGGGCGATAGCTATGCCGACCTCCGCCGGCACCGCGGCCGACAGCTGATCGAAGCTCGCTTCGAGCGCGGTCTCCAAGGGTCGCGAAGTCATGCGCTGATCGGACCAACCATCGCGTCTCCTTCGATCCCGGCGTCTCCGTGCAGTCAAGCATTATCGTCGACGTACCCATCGCACAGCGCGCCACGGCGGACGGCGCGTCGCTAGCCAGGCGGCAGCGGCGGCAGCGGGAGTCCCGGTTCCTGCGGCGGCGGTTCCCACGGGGCCCGTTCCGGCGTCTGCGGCGCGTAAACCAGAGGGGGTGGCGGAGGCAGGGGAGGGGGCGGTGGCACCGGGTCGGCGGCGGCGCACCCGGCGCCGAAACCTAGCGCCGCGCCGCCGAGCGACGCGAGGAGGGCCGACCCGGCGATCAACTCACGAATTTTCGGCATCTGCCGACGTTCCCCTTCCCGTTTGCGGCTGGATCCGCACCACCGGATCGTCGCAGTCGACGCCCTGCGCCGCCAACTGGCGCTTGAGCACCTTGAAGGTCACCGTGCGCGGCAATTCCGCGCTGACCCGCACGTAGGACGGCCATTGCTTGGGTCCCAAGTCGGGCTGCTCCGCCAGGAAGGCGCGGAACTTGTCGGCGTCGAACTCGGTCCCGTTGGCCATCACCAGCGCGGCCATCACCTGGTCCCCGACCACCGGGTCGGGCACCGCGTACACGGCCACCTCGGTCACGTCGGGATGCCGCAGCAGCACCCGCTCGATCGGAGCGGCGCCGAGGTTCTCACCGTCGACGCGCATCCAGTCACCCAGCCGCCCCGCGAAGTATGCGTAGCCGGCGTCGTCGCGGTAGGCGAGGTCGCCGCTGTGGTAGACCCCGCCCGCCATCCGCTCGGCCTCGGCGGCCTCGTCGTTGTAGTAACCCTCGAAGCGGCCCGCGCCGGCCGTGTTGACCAGCTCGCCGACCACGCCCACGGGGCAGGGTTCACCGGTATCGGGGTCGACGATGTCGACGCCCGCGGGAAGCGGGCCCAACGCACCATCCGGGGTGTCCGGGGTGCGCGCGATCGCCACACCGCCTTCGGTGGAACCGAATCCGTCCTGCACGACGCACCCGAACCGGCGTGCGAAGCGTTCGACATCGCGGGGCACGCCCTCGTTCCCGTACACCGCTCGCAGCGGATTGTCCGCATCGTCGGGCCGCTCGGGCGTGGCCAGTACATAGGACAGGGGCTTGCCGACGTAGTTGGCATAGGTGGCGCCGAAACGGCGGACGTCGACCAGGAAGTTGGAGGCGGAGAACTTGCGCCGCAACGCAAGTGAGCCCTGGCACGCGACCGCGACGGACCAGCCGACCAGCACCGCGTTGGAATGGAAGAGCGGCATCGACACATAACAGACGTCGTCGCGGCCGAGGTCGAAGCGCTGGGTCATCGTGATGCCCGCGATCGCCACCTTTCCGTGGCTGCACTTCACCGCCTTGGGTTCGCCGCTGGTGCCCGATGTGAAAATCAGCATGAACAGGTCTGCGGCCGTTGCGGATTGGAAGTGCGATTCGGCATCGCGATGTGCGGCCACCTCGTCGGCCCACTCGGCGGAGTCCACGTTCACGTGGTCGATGTCGCCCAGCGCGGCTGCCGAAGCCGAGTCGGCCAGCACCACCTGGCAGTCGGCATGGGCGATGTCGCGGGCCAGCGCGTCGCCGCGGCGCACCGGGTTGAGCCCCACCGGCACGATCCCGGACATGCCGGCCGCCGTCAGCATCGCCGAGAAGAACGGGGTGTTCTCGAACAGCACGCCGATGTGTGGCGGCTTCGCCGGGTCGAGGCGGTCCCGCAGCGCCGCCGCGATGGCGGCGCCGTGGCGCAGGTGATCCCGCCAGGTGGTGTACGTGTCTTCGAAGTAGATGCCCCGGTCATCGATTTCTGCCAGCGGCGCCAGCAGTTTGGTGACCGTCGGATCGGGGGGAAGCACGAATTCAGGCAGGGGTTTCCGCCAGCTCGCGGCCGATCCGGCGCAGCTGACCGGTGGCACCACCCAGCGCGAATTCGGCCTCCTTGGCGGCCAGGAAGTAGCGGTGCACCGGGTGATCGGTGTCCACGCCGACGCCGCCGTGCACGTGCACGATGGTGTGCGCCACCCGGTGCCCGGCGTCGGCGGCCCAGAACGCGGCGCTGGCCACGTCGATCTCGGCGGGAACGTCCTCCGAGACCCGCCAGGCCGCCTGGGTGAGGGTGAGCCGCAAGCCCTTGATGTCGATATAGCCGTCGGCCAGCCGCTGCGACACCGCTTGGAAGCTGCCGATCGGGCGATCGAATTGTTCCCGCTCCCTGGCGTATTCGGCGGTGAGCTGCAGTCCGCGTTCGAGCACGCCCAGCTGGAAGGCGCTGCGCCCCAGCGCCGCGAGCGTGTCGAGCCAGACGACAACCTCGGCGCCGCCGACCATCCGGGCACCGGCCACGTCCGCGCCGTCCAGCGCCAGGTGTCCGACGCTGCCCAGGCCGGTGGTCTCCAATGCGGTCACCGAAACCCCGGGATCGCCGGCGGCGACCAGGAAAACGGCGGTGCCGGAATCGGTCTCGGCCGGAACGAGAAACGCGTCGGCCACCGGTCCGAAGCCGACCTGGGTGCGGGTGCCGGTGAGGCGGTAGCCGTCACCGGCGCGGCTGGCCTGCACCGGGCCCTCACCCATCTCGCCCAGGAGCGCGGCGGTGAGGATCTTCTCCCCGCCGACCGCGGGAGCACCCCAATCCTGTTGCAGCTCTTCGGTGCCGAACCGAGCCAACGCGCCGGCGCCGAGCATCACCGACTCCAGGTATGGCACGGCCGCCAACTGGTGACCCAGCGCCACCAAGATCGCGACCTGCTCGAGCACCCCGAATCCGTCGCCGCCCACCGAGGTGGCCGAGGCGCTGGTCAGGATGCCGGCGTCGACGAGCTTGCCCCACAGCGCGCGGTCGAACCGTTGATCGAGCTTGTCGAGTTCACGGTGGTGCTCGGGCGTGCAAACCGAGTCCACGATCGTGTCGACCAGGCCGCCGAGATCGGTGGCCGCTTCGGTTGTCGAAAAGTCCATCGTTGTTCGTCCTTAGGGAGTGGGGCTCAGCGGTTTCGGGGCAGTCCCAGCGCGACCATGCCGATGATGTCGCGCTGCACTTCGTTGGTGCCGCCGCCGAAGGTCAGGATCAGGCACGCGCGGTGCATCCGCTCGACCCGGCCGCGCAGCAGCGCCCCGGGCGAATTCTGGCGCATGGTGGCGGCGGTCCCCAGCACCTCCATCAGCAGCCGGTAGGCCTCGGTGGCCAACTCGGTGCCGTACACCTTGGCCGCCGACGCGTCGGCCGGGTTGAGCGATTCGCCGTCCGACGACGCCAACTCCCAGTTGATGAGCTTCAGCACCTCGGCCTTGGCGTGCACGCGGGCCAGGTTGATCTGCACCCACTCGGAGTCGATCAGCCGGGCGCCGCTGGAATCCTTGGTGTTCTGGGCCCACTCCCGAACCTCCTGCAGGGCGAGGAAGATCGGCTGCGCCGAGACCAGGGCGACGCGTTCGTGGTTGAGCTGGTTGGTGACGAGCTTCCAGCCGCCGTTCTCCTCGCCGATCAGGTTGGTCACCGGCACCCGCACGTCGGAGTAATAGGTGGCGCTGGTGTCCACACCGGCCATGGTGTGTACCGGCGTCCACGAGAAGCCTTCGGCGGTGGTCGGCACGGTCAGCATCGAGATGCCGCGGTGCTTTTTGGCCTCGGGGTTCGTGCGCACCGCGAGCCAGACCCAGTCGGCGTACGCGATCAGGCTGGTCCACATCTTCTGGCCGTTGATCACGTAGTCGTCGCCGTCGCGGACCGCGGTGGTGCGCAGGTTGGCCAGGTCCGTGCCGGCGCCGGGCTCCGAATAGCCGATGGAGAAGTGCAGTTCGCCGGCCGCGATCTTGGGGAGGAAGAACTTCTTCTGCTCCTCGGTGCCGAACGCCATGATCGTCGGCGCCACGCTGTTGATCGTCAGGAACGGCACGGGCACGCCGGCGATCGCGGCCTCATCGGTGAAGATCAGCGAATCCATTGGCGAGCGGTCCTGGCCGCCGTACTCCTTTGGCCAGTTCAGCGTCAGCCAGCCGTCCTTGCCCATCTGCGCGACGGTGTCGCGGTATGCGGTGCCGGTCCCGACCTCGCCGCCGCCCGAGGAGGTCAGCGCCTCGCGACGCTCCGGCGTCATGAGCTTGGTGAAGTACGACCGCAGTTCGCGACGCAGCTCCTCCTGTTCAGGGGTGTAACTGATGCGCATCCCAGCCGTCCTTTGTTAACGTGATTCGCCTCGATTAGCCGACGTTACTCGGCCGACGACTACCCGTTCGTCTTCCCGGTTGTAACACGTTCTAGTCTGAGATTCCAGCGACCGTTTCCCTAGCGGTATCCGGGCCCTATGGTGGTCCTACATACTGATGGGGCATGTCCTCAGGTGAAGGCCAGGTGCAAGGAGGGTGCTGTGCGGGTGATCGTCGACCACGACCGGTGTGAAGGTAACGCTGTGTGCTTGGGAATCGCGCCGGATATCTTCGACCTGGACGACGAGGATTACGCCGTCGTGAAGCTGGACCCGATCCCCGCCGATCAGGAGCAGCTGGCCGAGCAGGCGATTGCCGAATGCCCGCGTGCCGCGCTGTTGCGCGGCGATTAATTCGAGCCCCACTGCGGCCTGAGAAACTAGAGGTATTCATAAATTGACTAGCAGCGCGAACGCGACCGATCTCTCCGGAAAGGTCGCGGTGGTGACGGGTGCCGCCGCGGGACTCGGCAGGGCGGAGGCCCTCGGCCTGGCCCGGCTCGGCGCGACCGTCGTCGTCAACGACATCGCCACCGCCCTGGACGCCTCCGACGTCATCGACGAGATCAACTCGGCCGGCTCCAAGGCCGTCGCGGTGGCCGGCGACATCAGCGAACGCGCAACCGCCGACGAGTTGGTCGCCCAGGCCGACGGTCTCGGTGGGCTCGACATCGTCGTCAACAACGCGGGCATCACCCGCGACCGGATGCTGTTCAACATGTCCGACGAGGAGTGGGATCTGGTCATCGCGGTGCATCTGCGCGGCCACTTCCTGCTGACCCGCAACGCCGCCACCTACTGGCGGTCGAAGGCCAAGGACGCGGGTGGAACCGTGTTCGGCCGGCTGGTCAACACCGCGTCCGAGGCGGGGCTGGTCGGCCCGGTGGGTCAGGCCAACTACGGCGCGGCCAAGGCCGGCATCATCTCGCTCACCCTGACGGCCGCGCGGGCGCTGGGCCGCTACGGCGTGTGCGCCAACGCGATCTGTCCGCGCGCCCGCACCGCGATGACGGCCGACGTCTTCGGTGCGGCGCCGGAAGTGGAGGCGGGTGGCATCGACCCGCTGTCGCCCGAGCACGTGGTCAGCCTGGTCAAGTTCCTGTCATCTCCGGCGGCCGCGGAAGTCAACGGGCAGGTGTTCATCGTGTACGGGCCGCAGGTGACCCTGGTTGCCGCGCCCACGGCGGAGCATCGATTCAGCGCAGAGGGACCGGCCTGGGAGCCCGGGCAACTGAGCGCGACGCTGCAAGAGTACTTTGCTGGGCGGGATCCCGAGCGCAACTTTTCCGCGGTCGGGCTGATGGAGCAATAACCGTGTGAGGTTACTTCCTGGGGGGGAAACAGTGGGTAGAACGTGTGTCAATTCTGGAAAATGTAACGGTGTCTGACCTGGGTAATTAACGTTTTGGACAAAGAAATGCTTTTCATTGACACCTTAATCTTGTTCTGAGTTAATATGATCCGGCTCACATCGAGCCGCATGCGACGGAAGACACCGCTAAGGCGACGCACAGACTTCGCCGCGAGCAGCCGAGGGGGGTAGCCAAGTTGAGGGAACAACTTGCGGTTCCCGCTCGCGCTGTCGGCGGGTTCTTCGAAATGATGATCGACACCGGCCGGCAGACTTTTCGCCGGCCGTTCCAAATGGGCGAGTTCTTGGAACAGACCTGGATGATCGCGCGGGTGTCCCTGGTTCCCACCCTGCTGGTGTCCATCCCCTTCACCGTGCTGGTGGCGTTCACGCTCAACATCCTGCTGCGCGAAATCGGGGCCGCCGACTTGTCCGGCGCCGGAACGGCATTCGGCACCATCACGCAGCTGGGGCCGGTGGTGACCGTGCTCGTCGTGGCGGGCGCCGGTGCGACCGCGATCTGCGCCGACCTCGGTGCGCGGACCATCCGCGAAGAGATCGACGCGATGCGGGTGCTCGGCATCGACCCGATCCAGCGGCTCGTCGTGCCCCGGGTGCTGGCGTCCACGGTGGTGGCCCTGCTGCTGAACGGGCTGGTGTGCGCCATCGGCCTGTCCGGTGGCTACGTGTTCTCCGTTTTCCTGCAGGGCGTCAACCCGGGTGCGTTCATCAACGGGTTGACCGTGTTGACCGGGCTGCGCGAGCTGGTTCTCGCCGAGGTCAAGGCGTTGCTGTTCGGCGTGATGGCCGGGCTGGTCGGTTGTTACCGCGGCCTGACCGTCAAGGGCGGACCCAAGGGCGTCGGCAATGCCGTCAACGAGACGGTCGTGTACGCGTTCATCTGTCTGTTCGTCATCAACGTGGTGATGACCGCCATCGGCGTGCGGATCTCGGCGAAGTGAGTACCCGATGAGCTACGACGTCACCTACCGGCTGCGCAACCTCGCCTCCCGGTTGCAGGAGCCGGTCGACGACTTCGGTGAGCAGGCCTTGTTCTATGGCCAGACGGTGCGTCACATTCCCCACGCGATCACCAAGTACCGCAAAGAGACGGTCCGCCTGATCGCCGAAATGACAATGGGTGCGGGGGCGCTCGTCATGATCGGCGGCACCGTGGGCGTCGCCGCCTTCCTGACACTCGCCTCCGGCGGGGTCATCGCCGTGCAGGGTTACTCCTCGCTGGGCAACATCGGCATCGAGGCGCTGACCGGCTTCCTGTCGGCTTTCCTCAACGTCCGCGTCGTTGCGCCGGTCATCGCCGGCATCGCGCTGGCGGCCACCATCGGCGCCGGTGCCACCGCGCAGTTGGGCGCCATGCGGGTGTCGGAGGAGATCGACGCCGTCGAATGCATGGCGGTGGAATCGGTGTCCTATCTGGTGTCCACCCGATTGATCGCCGGCCTCATCGCGATCATCCCGCTGTATTCGCTGTCCGTACTCGCCGCGTTCTTCGCCGCCCGCTTCACCACGGTGTACATCAACGGGCAGTCCAAGGGTCTTTACGACCACTACTTCAATACGTTCCTCATCCCGTCGGACCTGTTGTGGTCGTTCCTGCAGGCGATCGTGATGTCCATCGCGGTGATGCTGGTCCATACCTACTACGGCTACAACGCGCACGGCGGTCCGGTCGGCGTCGGCATCGCGGTCGGCCAGGCCGTGCGAACGTCGCTGATCGTCGTCGTCGTCATCACTTTGTGCATCTCACTCGCCGTTTACGGCGCGTCCGGTAATTTCAACCTCTCCGGGTAACAGGACCGCTTAAAGGGACATGGCAGAAACAGATACGCGACGTACCTCCGTCCGGCTGGCAGCCGCGGTGCTTGCCAGCCTGTTGGTGGCGTTCGCGCTCGTCACTTACCTGTCCTACTCCGCGGCTTTCGCCTCGATCGACACGGTGACGGTGTCGGCGCCGCGGGCCGGTCTGGTGATGGAGAAGGGCGCCAAGGTCAAATACCGCGGCATCCAGATCGGCAAGGTCGAGGCGATCGACTACGCCGATGACCAGGCCCGGTTAACGCTCGGGATCAACAGCGACGACATGCATTTCATCCCCTCCAACGCGATGGTGCACATCGCGGGGAACACCATCTTCGGCGCCAAGGCGGTGGAATTCCTTCCGCCGCAAAACCCTTCGCCGACGTCGCTGCGCCCGAACGCGCACGTGGCGGCATCGGCGGTGCAGCTGGAAGTCAACACCCTGTTCCAGTCGCTGATCGACCTGCTGCACAAGATCGACCCGGTCGAACTCAACGGGACGCTGAGCGCGCTGTCCGAAGGCCTGCGCGGTCACGGGGACGACTTCGGCGGCATCTTGTCGGGCCTGAACACGCTGACGCGCCAAACCAATCCGAAACTGCCTGCACTGCAGGAGGACTTCCGCAAGGCGGCGGTGGTCGCCAACACCTACGCCGACGCCGCCCCGGATCTCAACACCGTCTTCGACAACCTGCCGACGATCAACAAGACCGTCGTCGACCAGCAGAACAACCTCAACGACACGTTGTTGGCCACGATCGGTCTGGCCAATAACGCCTACGAGACGCTGGCGCCGGCCGAACAGAACTTCATCGACGCGATCAACCGGCTGCGGGCCCCGCTGAAGGTCGCGGCCGATTATTCACCCGAATTCGGCTGCCTGTTCGCCGGGATCGAGCGCGGCATCAAGGAATTCGCGCCGCTGCTCGGTGTCCGCAAGGCGGGCCTGTTCACGTCCTCGAGCTTCGTGCTCGGCGCGCCGTCGTACACGTTCCCGGAGTCCCTGCCGATCGTCAACGCGTCCGGTGGCCCGAACTGCCGCGGGCTGCCGGACATTCCGACCAAGCAGACCGGCGGGTCGTTCTACCGCGCCCCGTTCCTGGTCACCGACAACGCCAACATCCCGTACGAGCCGTTCACGGAACTGCAGTTCGACGCGCCCTCCACACTGCAGTTCCTGTTCCACGGCGCCTTCGCGGAACGGGACGATTTCTGATGCCGGCCGGGGCCATGCCGACGCACCGCTCGATGATGATCAAGGTCAGCATCTTCGCGGTGGCCATGCTGATCGTGTCCGCGGGACTGGTGGTGGTCTTCGGCGACTTCCGGTTCGGCCCCGAAAGCACCTACCACGCAACGTTCACCGATGTGTCACGTCTGAAGGCGGGGCAGAAGGTGCGCATCGCCGGCGTGCCGGTCGGCGCGGTGTCGGGTGTGAAACTGAACCAGGACAACACCATCGACGTGACGTTCGGGCTCGACAAGCGTTATACGCTCTATTCGTCCACGCGCGCGGTGATCCGGTACGAAAACCTGGTCGGTGACCGGTATTTGGAGATCACGTCCGGGCCCGGGGAGCTGCGCAAGCTGCCGCCGGGCGGGACGATCAACACCCAGCACACCCAGCCGGCGCTGGATCTCGACGCGCTGCTCGGCGGCCTGCGGCCCGTGCTCAAGGGGCTGGACGCGGACAAGGTCAACACGATCAGCAGCGCCGTCATCGAGCTGCTGCAGGGGCAGGGCGGCGCGTTGTCCAACGTGCTCGCCGACACCAGTGCGTTCTCGTCGGCGCTGGGCCAGCGTGACCAACTCATCGGTGACGTGATCGAAAACCTCAACACGGTCCTCAAGACCGTCGATCAGCGCAGTGCTCAGTTCTCGGCCAGTGTCGACCAGTTGCAGCAGTTGATCAGCGGACTGGCCAAGAACAAAGACGACATCGCGGGCGCCATCCCGCCGCTGGCCTCCACGACGACGGATCTGACCGAGCTGCTGAAGAATTCACGCCGGCCGCTGCAGGGCATCCTGGAGAACACCCGCCCGCTGGCGACCGAACTGGACAACCGCAAGGCCGAGGTGAACAACGACGTCGAGCAGTTGGGCGAGGACTATCTGCGGCTGGCGGCGCTGGGTGCCTACGGTTCGTTCTTCAACATTTACTTCTGCTCCGTGACGATCAAGATCAACGGCCCGGCCGGTAGCGACATCTTGCTGCCGCTCGGCGGCCAGGTGGATCCCAGCAAGGGGAGGTGCGCTTTTGCCAAGTAACGCAAAGCGTGAGCGCGATCCGCTTCGCACCGGCATTTTCGGCGTGGTGCTGGTCGTGTGCGTCGTGCTCATCGCATTCGGTTACGCGGGATTGCCGTTCTGGCCTCAAGGCAAGGTCTACGACGCCTATTTCTCCGACGCCGGTGGCATCAACCCCGGCAACGCGGTGTACGTCTCGGGCTTCAAGGTGGGCAAGGTGACCTCGGTCGGCCTCGCCGGAGACAGCGCCAAGATCAGCTTCAGTGTGGATCGCCATGTCGCCGTTGGTGATCAGTCGCTGGCCGCGATCCGCACCGACACCATTCTCGGGGAGCGTTCCATCGCGGTGACCCCGGCCGGCAGCGGCAAGGGGACCACGATCCCGCTCAGTCGCACGACCACGCCGTACACCCTGGCCGGCGCGCTGGAGGATCTGGGCCAGAACGCCAACAACCTGAACAAGCCCCAGTTCGAGCAGGCGTTGAACGTGTTGACCGACACGCTGCACGACGCCACCCCCCAGCTGCGCGGCGCGCTCGACGGTGTGACGACGCTGTCGCGCACCCTGAACCGCCGCGACGAGGCGCTGCAAAGCCTTCTCGCGCATGCGAAGTCGGTGACCGGCGTGCTGTCCCAGCGCGCCGACCAAGTCAACAAGCTGGTCGACGACGGCAACGAGTTGTTCGCAGCGCTCGACGAGCGGCGGGCCGCCATCGGGCAGCTCATTTCGGGGATCCAGGGCCTGTCGGCGCAGATCTCCGGGTTCGTCGCCGACAACCGCAAGGAGTTCGGCCCGGCCCTGAGCAAGCTCAACGATGTGCTGAGCAACCTCAACGAGCGCCGCGACTACATCACCGAGGCCCTCAAACGGCTACCCACCTACGCCACCGAGCTCGGCGAGGTCGTCGGGTCCGGACCCGGATTCAACGTCAACGTCTACGGTGTGATCCCCGCGCCGTTGATCGCGACAATGTTCGACTTCTTCTACCAACCGGGCAAGATGCCGGCCAGCCTCGCGGACTACCTGCGCGGACTCATCCAAGAGCGCTGGATCATCAGGCCGAAGTCGCCATGATCAAGCGCCTCGCCGGCAGCCGGGGGCTGCGCTACACCACCGCGATCGCGCTTATCGCGGTGCTGGTGGGTGGCGTGTATGTACTGTCGTCGACCGGCAATACGCGAAGCATCGTCGGCTATTTCACGTCCGCCGTCGGCCTCTACCCCGGCGACCAGGTCCGCGTCCTCGGTGTTCCGGTGGGTCAGGTCGACACGATCGAGCCGCGGCCCTCCGACGTCAAGATCACCATGTCGGTGTCCAAGGGCGTGAAGATCCCGAAGGACGCCCAGGCGATCATCATGTCGCCGAACCTGGTGTCGGCCCGCTTCATTCAGTTGACACCGGCGTACACCGGCGGGGCGGTGCTGCCCGACGGCGGCAGCATCGGCCTGGGCCGCACCGGGGTCCCGGTGGAATGGGACGAGGTCAAAGAGTCGCTGACGAAGCTGGCTGTTCAGCTCGGGCCGACCACGGGATCGATGCAGGGTCCGTTGGGCCGGGCGATCAACCAGGCCGCGGACACCTTCAACGGCAACGGCGAGTCTTTCCACAACGCCTTGCGCGAACTCTCGCAAGCCGCTGGGCGGCTGGGTGATTCACGCAGCGACATTTTCGGGACGGTCAAGAACCTCCAGGTTCTGGTCAACGCGCTGTCGGCCAGCAACGAACAGATCGTGCAGTTCGCCGGAAACGTCGCCTCGGTGTCCCAGGTGCTCGCCGACAGCTCGCGTCACCTCGACACCACCCTGGGCACGCTCAATAAGGCGCTGTCCGACATCCGGGGTTTCCTGCACGAGAACAATTCGACCATCATCGATACCGTCAACAACCTCAACGACTTTGCCAAGACGCTGAGCGACCAGAGCGACAACATCGAGCAGGTGCTGCACGTCGCAGGCCCCGGCATCGCGAACTTCTACAACATCTACGACCCGGCGCAGGGCACGCTCAACGGCCTGTTGTCGATCCCGGAATTCGCCAACCCGGTGCAGTTCATCTGCGGTGGCTCCTTCGAAACGGCGGCCGGCCCGCGCGCTCCCGACTACTTCCGGCGCGCCGAGCTCTGCCGTGAGCGGCTCGGCCCGGTGCTGCGTCGGCTCACCGTGAACTACCCGCCGCTGATGTTCCACCCGCTCAACACGATCACCGCCTACAAGGGCCAGATCATCTATGACACCCCGGAAACCCAGGCGAAGTCGGCCACCCCGGTGCCCGAACTGACCTGGATCCCGGCCAACGGTGCCAAGACCCCGCCCGCCGCTCAGAATCCGGCGGACCTGCAGGCCCTGCTGGTTCCGACGGCACCGCAGAGCGGTCCGGCTCCCGGCCCGGCCTTGGGCAACGCCGGCCCCGCGCCCGGCCCGGCTCCCGGGAGCGCATTCGGGCCCCTACCCGGACCGCCGCCGGGCCAGGCGCCGCCGCAGGGCGACCAGGGGGGCGGCTAGATGAACCGAATGTTGTTGCGCGGCGGCGCTTTGGCGGCGGGCAGCGCGCTGCTGGCCGGCTGTCAGTTCAACGGGTTGAACTCGGTGTCGATGCCGGGCACCGCCGGGCACGGCAGCGGCGCATACTCGATCACCGTCGATCTGCCCGACGTGGCGACGCTGCCGCAGAACTCGCCGGTCATGGTGGACGACGTCACGGTCGGCAGTGTCTCCGGCATCGAGGCCGTGCAGCGCCCGGACGGTTCCTTCTATGCGGCCGTGAAATTGGGGTTGGACAAGAACGTCGTCCTGCCGGCCAACTCGACGGCGACGATCGCGCAGACGTCGCTGTTGGGTTCGATGCACGTCGACCTGGCGCGCCCGAAGGACAAACCGGCCGTCGGCCGCCTGAAAGACGGATCCAAGATCTCCGAGTCCAACACCGGCCGCTACCCCACCACCGAAGAGGTGCTGTCGGCCCTTGGTGTCGTGGTGAACAAGGGCAATGTCGGTGCGCTGGAAGAGATCACCGACGAGACCTACCAGGCCGTCGCGGGCCGGCAGGACCAATTCGTCGACCTGGTGCCCCGGCTGGCGGAACTGACCGCCGGCCTCAACCGGCAGGTCAATGACATCATCGACGCGGTCGACGGCCTGAATCGATTCTCGGCCAGCCTGGCCCGGGACAAGGACAACCTGGGCCGCGCGCTGGACACGTTGCCCGACGCGATCCGGGTGCTCAACAAGAACCGCGACCACATCGTCGAGGCGTTCTCCGCGCTGCACAAGTTGGCGAACGTCACCTCGCACATCCTCGCCAAGACCAAGGTGGACTTTGCGGCCGACCTCAAGGACCTGTACGCGGCCGCCAAAGCGCTCAACGACAACCGGAAGAACTTCGTCACCTCGCTGCAGCTCCTGCTGACGTTCCCCTTCCCCAACTTCGGTATCAAGAACGCGGTGCGCGGCGACTACCTGAACGTGTTCACCACCTTCGACCTCACCCTGCGCCGCCTCGGTGAAACCTTCTTCACCACCGCATATTTCGACCCGAACATGGCCCACATGAACGAGATCCTCAATCCGCCGGACTTTTTGGTCGGCGAGATGGCCAACCTGTCCGGACAGGCGGCCGACCCGTTCAAGATTCCGCCCGGCACGGCTTCAGGACAGTAAGGGGCGGACGTAGATGCACGACAAACTCACCAGGATCCAGCTGTGGATCTTCGCGGTGATCACAGCCATCACCCTGACCGTGATGGCGGTGTTCTACCTGCGATTGCCGTCAACGTTCGGGCTCGGAACGTATGCGGGGACGGCCGATTTCGTCGCCGGCGGCGGTCTGTACAAGAACGCCAACGTCACGTACCGCGGTGTCGCGGTCGGCCGCGTCGAGTCGGTGGGGCTCAATCCCAGCGGTGTCACCGCCGGCATGCGGCTGAACAGCGGGACGCCCATCCCGTCGAACGTCACCGCCACCGTCAAGAGCGTGTCGGCCGTCGGTGAGCAGTACATCGACCTGGTGCCACCCGGCACACCGGCGACGACCAAGTTGCGCAACGGCTTCCGCATCGAGCGGCAGAACACCCGGATCGGCCAGGACGTCGCAGACCTGCTGAAGCGGGCGGAGGCGCTGACCAACAGCCTCGGCGACACCCGGTTGCGCGAGCTGCTGCACGAGACGTTCACCGCGACCAACGGGTCGGGACCCGAGCTGGCCCGCCTGTTCGAGTCCGCCCGGTTGTTGGTCGACGAGGCCAACGCGAACTACCCGCAAGCGTCGCAGTTGATCGACCAGGCGGGCCCGTTCCTGGAAGCACAGATCCGGGCCGGGGCCGACATCAAATCGCTCTCCGACGGGCTGGCGCGGTTCACGTCGGAGGTGCGGCAGGCCGACCCGGAGCTGCGTTCGACGCTGGCCACCGCACCGGGGGCAACCGACGAGGCCAGCACGGCGTTCTCCGGTATCCGGCCGTCCTTCCCCGCGCTGGCGGCCAGCCTGGCCAACCTTGGCCGGGTGGGCGTGATCTACCACAAGTCGATCGAGCAGCTGCTGGTCGTGCTGCCGGCGCTGTTCGCCGCGATCACGACGGCCGCCGGCGGTGCGCCCCAGGACGAGGGCGCCAAGCTGGACTTCAAACTCGACCTCAACGACCCGCCGCCGTGCGCCGTCGGCTTCCTCCCACCCCCGTTGATGCGCACGCCGGCCGACGAGACGGTGCGCGAGTTGCCGAGGGACATGTACTGCAAGGTCGCCCAGAACGACCCGAGTACCGTGCGCGGCGCGCGCAACTACCCCTGCCAGGAATTCCCCGGCAAGCGGGCGCCGACCGTGCAGCTTTGCCGCGACCCCAAGGGTTACGTGCCCATCGGCCGCAACCCGTGGCGCGGTCCGCCGGTGCCGTACGACACCCCGGTGACGAACGGGCTGAACGTGTTGCCGCCCAACAAGTTCCCCTATATCCCGCCCGGCGCTGAGCCGGATCCGGGCACGCCGATCGTCGGGCCGCCGCCACCGGGCGTGGTGCCGGGGCCGGGGCCGTTGCCCAACAAGCAACCGGCATACGACCCGCCACCGCCCAACGACAACGGGCCGCCACCGCCGTTCACGTCGTGGCAGCCGCCCGGGGTCCCGCCCGTGCCGCCGCAGCTGCCGTACCCCAAGTGGCTGCCACCGCCGGCCCCGCCGGAAGGGATCAACCCCCCGCCTGCGGGCCCGGGACCGGAGAAGCCGTGGGGACCGCCGCCCGGCGGTCAACCGCAGGCCAGCGGGCCGGCGTACGCCACCTACGACGAAAAGACCGGCGCATTCAAGGACCCCGCCGGCGGCACTGGTATTTTCGCGGCCGGTGCTAGCGGCGCGTCGAGCGCCGAGAATTGGGTGGACCTGATGCTTGATCCGAGGCCGATGTAGTGGCAGTCGAGCCAACGACCACTGCGCGTGCGCGTCGTCGGGCGTCCCGTGCGGCCGGCCCGGCGAAAGCCGAATCGACCGAGTCGGCGACGGTGCAGGTCGAGGCGGCGCCGGTGCAGCCGGCCAAGCCGGTCAAGACCCTCAAGTCCCTCAAGCCGCCACCGCGGCGGCAGCCGCACCGCGCGCTGGTGGCATGGATCTCGTTCGCGGCCGCGTTGTTGGCCATCGGCGCGTTGGCCGGCTGCCTGGCCGTGCTCGTCGTCCAGCAACGGCACGCCAGCGCCCAGCAGACGCGCGACCAACGGTTCGTCGACACCGCGACGCAGACGGTGGTCAACATGTTCAGCTACAAGCAGGACAACATCGACGAGAGCGTCAACCGTTTCTACAACGGCACCAGCGGACCGCTGCGCGGAATGCTGGGCGCCAACAACAACATCGAGAATCTCAAGGGCATATTCCGCTCCACCAACGCGACGTCGGAGGCCGTCATCAACGGCGCCGCCCTCGAGGGCGTCGACAACGTCACCGACAACGCGTCCGTGCTCGTTTCGGTGCGGGTGACCGTCGCCGACATCGACGGCGTGAACAAGCCGTCCATGCCCTATCGCCTGCGGGTCATCGTGCACGAGGACGAGCAGGGACGGATGACGGGCTACGACCTGAAGTATCCCAACGGGGGCAATTGATGCGGTGGCGGCGCTGGCTGCTCGTCGTCGCGGGCTACCTTCTGATCGTGGTGTTCGTCGGGTTGTCCGCGGCGGCCGGCTGGTTCTACTGGGGGCGGGTGCAGACGCGCGGCGAGGAGGCGGCGCGGGCGGTGCTACCCGGCTTGGCCACCAAGGAGATTCCCGAGGTCTTCGCCTACGACTATCAGACGGTGGAACGCAGCCTCAGCGACGCGTACCCGCTGCTCACCCCGGACTACCGCCAGGAATTCCGGAAAAGCGCCAACGCGCAAATCATTCCGGAGGCCAAGAAGCGTGAGGTGGTCGTCCAGGCCAGCGTGGTGGGCGTGGGCGTCATGTCCGCCAAACGCGAATCGGCATCGCTGATGGTCTACATGAATCGCACCGTGACCGACAAGACGCGCCAGCCGCTATACGACGGCAGCCGGTTGCGGGTGGACTTCAAGAAGATCGGCAAGCAATGGCTGATCGCCTACATCACGCCGATCTAGTAGCACATCGCAATCCCGTTGCAGTACAACGGATAACGTTCGATCGGGCTCGGCGGCGGGCCGGTCATCTGCAGCGAGAACGGCGTTTTCGTCATTCCCGGCTGCATCCCGCAGACGGCGCCGTGCATGCTGGTGTGGGTGCCGCTCATGTTCTCGTCGCTGAACGCATACGTTTCGGTCGACGGCGCGGTGCCGCCGCCCGGACACGAAACGCCGTCTGACTTCTCGACTTTGAAGGTCCACAGCATGCTGGTCATCCGGGCCCTGCCGCTAAAGTTCTGCAGTTTGTCCGCGGGATTGATCTGCTCGGCCGTCGAACTCACGATGTTCAGCGCGCAGTTCATCGCAAACACGATCGGGTCCGAATAGTCGTTCATGTTTCGGGTTCCGGACGGCTGATCGCACAACGCCGATATCGTCCAGGTCACCCCGGAGACCCCGGCCTCGTTGTAGTTGTAGTTGCCATCCGGCGGCGGTCCCACCGCGTGCGCCGGGTCGCCGGACTCCAGCGCAATTCCAATGGCGACTGCCGAGACGATGCCGGCGCCGGCGGCCAGTCCGCGACGGAGCTTCACGATGCCCTCCCTTCCGGACCCTTCCCCTGCACCGATCCATCGAGTATCACAGCGTTTGCGCGGCAACACCATGGGTTTGCGCCGCTCACTCGCCGTCCTGTGGGTTCGCCAACGCGTCGAGGAACGACCGCGCCCACCGGTCGACGTCGTGGGCCAGCACCTGGCGCCGCATCGACCGCATCCGGCGCCTGCCCTCCTCGACGTTCTGGTTGAGCGCCGCCTCGATCGCATCCTTGACGCCGTCGAGGTCGTGCGGATTGACCAGGTAGGCCTGCCGGAGCTCGGCGGCCGCGCCGGTGAACTCGGACAGGACCAGGGCACCGCCGAGGTCGCTGCGGCAGGCGACGTACTCCTTGGCCACCAGGTTCATGCCGTCGCGCAGGGGGGTGACCAGCATGACGTCGGCGGCCACGAAGAAGGCGATCAACTCATTGCGGGGGACCGGACGGTGCAGGTAGTGCACGACCGGATGGCCGACCTCGGCGTATTCGCCGTTGATGTGGCCCACCTGGCGTTCGATGTCGTTGCGCAGGATCTGGTAGCTCTCCACGCGTTCGCGGCTCGGTGTGGCCAGCTGGACCAGCACGGTGTCATCGCGCTTCGCGCGGCCCTCCGCGAGCAGCTCGGAGAAGGCCTTCAGCCGCACATCGATGCCCTTGGTGTAGTCGAGCCGGTCGACCCCGAGCAGCACCTTGCGGGGGTTGCCCAGCTCGGCGCGGATCTCCCGGGCGCGGCGCCTGACGTCGCGGTCGCGGGCGGCCTGGTCGAGCGAACCGGAATCGATGGAGATCGGGAATGCGCCCACCCGGACGACGCGCGACCCGAGCTCGACCTCCCCGAACCGCGAGCGCACCCCGACCGAGCCGCGGGAGGTGTTGACGCCGATCAGCCGCCGGGACAAAAACAGGAAGTTCTGGGCGCCACCGGCCAGGTGGAAGCCCACCAGGTCCGCGCCGAGCAGTCCCTCGATGATCTCGGTGCGCCAGGGCAACTGCATGAACAGCTCCACCGGCGGGAAGGGGATGTGCAGGAAGAAGCCGATGGTCAGATCGGGCCGCAGCTGCCGCAGCATTTTGGGGACCAGTTGCAGCTGGTAATCCTGGACCCACACCGTCGCGCCCTCGGCGGCGGCGCGCGAGGTGGCCTCGGCGAAGCGCCGGTTGACCTCGACGTAGCGTTCCCACCATTCCCGGTGGTAGATCGGCTTGACGATGACGTCGTGGTACAGCGGCCACAGCGTGGCGTTCGAGAACCCCTCGTAGTACTGGGCGATGTCGTCGGCGCTCAACCGCACCGGGCGCAGTTCCAGGTCCTCCTGGACGATGGGCTCGTCGTCGAAGTCGGTCTCCTCTTCGGCGACGCCCGCCCAGCCGACCCACGCGCCCCGCCTGCGGCGCAGCAGCGGCTCCAGCGCGGTCACCAGACCGCCGGGGCTGCGCTTCCACGCCCGGGTGCCGTCGGAAAGCCGCTCCTGGTCTACCGGCAGCCGGTTGGCGACCACCACGAAGTCGGAATTCCCGAAGGTTGAGTCGTGCCCGTCCCCGGGAGCCATCTACGCGTCGAGTTTTGCGGGCCCAATGCCGAGCATGGACAGGAAGACGCGGCACTCGTCGGCGTCGTTCGCGTATGCCGCGACGACTCGCCTGGCCTGGCTGGCGGTGCTGTCGGCAACCGGTTCCACGTCGCCGATCTCGCCAGGGTCAGATTTCGTAGCCATGACTTAACTGTAGGTGATGGGAGGATGGGCAGGTGGGCGAGGACTTGATGTTCGGATCCCGACGGCCCACCCAACCGGGGCGCACTTACACACTGGCCGTAATGTGTAACGATGTCGGACCTGACAACGAGTGAGGTGGGCCGAATGACACTCTCAGAGCAAGCCGGTTCCCAGACGGGCAACTCCGAGGCTGACGAGTTGGTGAGCTACGAGACCCTCGACGAGGGCCGCATCGCGCGGATCTGGCTCAACCGGCCCGAAGCGCACAACGCGCAAAGCCGAGGCCTGCTGATCCAGCTCGACGAGGCGTTCCTGCGCGCCGAGGCCGACGACACCGTGCGCGTGGTGATCCTGGCGGCGCGCGGTCGCAACTTCTCCGCGGGCCACGACCTCGGCTCCGAGCTGGCGATCGCCGAGCGCAGCCAACTGCCGAGCTTCCGCATCAACGGCGGAACCCGCGATCCGATCGTGGAGAAGATCTACCTGCAGGAGTGGCACTACTTCTTCCAGAACACCTGCCGCTGGCGGGACCTGCGCAAGATCACCATCGCGCAGGTGCAGGGCAACGCGATCTCCGCGGGCCTGATGCTGATCTGGGCGTGCGACCTGATCGTCGCCGCCGACAACGCCAAGTTCAGCGACGTTGTGGCGGTGCGCTTGGGGATGCCGGGCGTCGAGTATTACGCCCACCCTTGGGAATTCGGCCCGCGCAAAGCCAAAGAGCTGCTGCTGACCGGAGATTCGCTGGACGCCGACGAGGCCTACCGCCTCGGCATGGTCTCCAAGGTGTTCCCCGTCGACGAGTTGGCCGACAAGACACTGGAATTCGCCCGGCGCATCGCCGACCGCCCCACGATGGCGGCGCTGCTCGTCAAGGACTCGGTCAACGCCGCCTCTGACGCGATGGGCTTCACCGAGGCGCTGCGGCACGCGTTCCACATCCACGAGCTAGGCCATGCGCACTGGGCGGCCCACAACGAGAACAGGTACGCGGTCGGCCTGCCGCCCGACGTCGAGGACTGGCGCAACGCCAAGCCGACGCAGGTCGCCCGGCGCGATACGCCGTAGCTTTCGTCGGCTGCTCCGGCAGGACCGACCGGTTGTCGCGCGGAGGCGGGCAAATCGTCGATCGCTTCTGATCGGGGGCCATTGGGGCCGGTGTGACGAGCACCCGTCGGAACGGCGAGTTTTCCGCGTGGTTCGATATCGAGAACCTGTTCCAGTTCGAGAGGGCGTCGCGTGCAGCTTTCATTCGAAAACCGGACGTATCTGGTCACCGGCGGTGGCAGCGGTATCGGCAAGGGCGTCGCCGCCGGCCTGGTCGCGGCGGGCGCCTCGGTGATGATCGTCGGCCGCAACCCCGACCGGCTGGCGGGGGCCGTCAGCGAGATCGAAGCGCTTCCAGGCAGCGGTTCGATCCGCTACGAGCCGACCGACGTCACCAACGAGGAGGAGGCGGCCCGAGCGGTGGACGCCGCGACGGCCTGGCACGGTCAACTGCACGGGGCGGTGCATTGCGCGGGGGGTTCGGAGACGATCGGGCCGATCACCCAGATCGACTCGGAGGGCTGGCGGCGCACCGTCGACCTCAACGTGAACGGCACCATGTACGTGCTCAAGCACGTCGCAAGGGAGCTGGTCCGCGGTGGCGGCGGCTCGTTCGTCGGCATCTCCTCTATCGCGGCCAGCAACACCCACCGTTGGTTCGGTGCCTACGGGGTCAGCAAGTCGGCCGTTGACCACATGATGCAGTTGGCCGCCGACGAGCTCGGCCCGTCCTGGGTGCGGGTCAACAGCATCCGGCCGGGCCTGATCCGCACGGATCTGGTGGCTCCGGTGTTCGCCCTGCCGGAGGTGAGCGAGGACTACCGCGCGTGCACGCCGCTGCCCCGCCCCGGTGAGGTCGAGGACGTCGCCAACCTGGCGATGTTCCTGCTCAGCGATGCCGCCTGCTACATCACCGGGCAGGTCATCAACGTGGACGGCGGGCTGATGCTGCGCCGCGGCCCCGACTATTCGGCGATGCTGGAACCCGCGTTCGGAGCCGACGGGTTACGCGGGGTCGTCTGACACCAGGCCTGCGTCCCGGTCGGCGAGCGTGGCGAGCGCCGACCAGTCCAAGTGCCCGCCGCCGGTCGCCACCAGCGTGAGGAAGCGGTCCCGCAGCAGGCTCGCGACCGGCAGTGGCACTTCCAGCTGCTCCGCGGCGGCCAGGGCCAGGCGAACGTCTTTGAGGCCCAGCTGGGCGGCGAAGCCGGCCGGCTCGAATTGCCGCCGCGCGATGAGCCCGCCGTAGGTCTGATAGGCGGGCGCGGAGAACAGCGTCGACGTGAGGATGTCCACATAGTGCTGCCTGTCGACGCCGGCCTTGGCGACCAGCGCGACGGCCTCACTGAGGCTCTCGATCACCGACGCGATGAGGAAGTTGCCGCTCAGCTTCACCAGGTTGGCGGTGTGCGGCTGCTCGGACACCACGAAGGTGCGCTGCCCGATCGCGTCGAACAACGGGGTCAGCGGCTGCAGTACCTGCGGCTCGCCTGCCGCAACCACGAAAAGCTTTGCGGCCGCGGCCGCCTCGGGCCGGCCGAACACCGGCGCAGCGGCATACCGTTGGCCGGCATCGGCGTGCGCCGCCGCCAGGCGCTCCGAGAGGGCGACGCTGATGGTGCTCGACGAGACGTGCGTGGCGCCTGGTGCCAGCGAAGCGACGACGCCGCCGTCGCCGAAGGCCACACCCTCGACGGCCCGGTCGTCGGCCAGCATCGTGAACACGACCTCGCCCTGGCACGCGTCGGCAACGGTGCGCGCCGCTGACGCGCCGGCCTGGACGAGCGGTTCCACCTTTTCGGGGGAGCGGTTGTAGACGGTGACGCGGTGGCCCGCCTGCACGAGGTTCGTGGCCATGCCCTGGCCCATCTTCCCCAGGCCGATGAATCCGATGTCCATGCCTACACTGTGCCCTTTCCGGGGCGCGGCATGGCGCGCTCCTTACGATGATGGGCACGCCTAGTGACGGGAGCGGCAGATGAAGCGACTCGAGGGCAAGCGGATCCTGGTGACCGGTGCCGCGTCGGGCATCGGGCAGGCGACCGCGCTGCGGCTGCTCGACGAGGGCGCAACGGTGGTGGCCTCCGACGTCGCGGAGGCCGGCCTGGACGCCACCCGGTCCCGGGCGGACGAGGCCGCCACCGTCGGCCGCCTCACCACCCTGCCGATGGACGTCGGCAACGAGGACTCGGTGATCGACGGCGTGTGCATGGCCGTCGAGACGCTCGGTGGCCTGGATTCGTTGGTCAATGCCGCCGGCATTCTGCGCGCGGCGCACACCCACGAGACCACCCTGGATCTCTGGAACCAGATCATCGGTGTCAACCTGACCGGCACGTTTCTCGTTGTCCGCGAAGCGCTTCCGACGCTGCTCGGGAACTCGCGCAGCACGATCGTCAACTTCAGTTCGACCTCCGCCTCGTTCGCCCACCCCTACATGGCGGCCTACGCCGCGAGCAAGGGCGGAATCCAGGCCTTCACTCATTCACTGGCGCTCGAATACGCGCGCGACGGCTTGCGCGCCGTGTGCGTGGCGCCCGGCAGCATCAAGTCCGGGATCACCGACGCGACCGGCGGGTACATCCCGAAAGACGCTGACTGGGCGCTGTTTTCGAGGCTGATGCCGATACTGCCGACCACGGTCGAGTCCAGCGGAACCGGGATGGCCGACCCGAGCGTGGTCGCCGGGGTGATCGCCATGCTGGTGTCCGAGGACGGCGCGTTCATCACCGGAACCGAAATCCGCATCGACGGGGGAACCCACGCCTGACGAAAAGGGGGCGCCCGCGCCGCTAGTTGAATGGCGGCGACCCGCCGCGCCCGGCTTCGCCGCGCTTGCGATCGCCGCTAGTTGAATGGCGGCGACCCGCCGCGCCCGGCTTCGCCGCGCTTGCGATCGCCGCTAGCAGATGGCGGCGACCCGCCGCGCCCGGCTTCGCCGCGCTTGCGATCGCCGCTAGTTAACGCAGGGCACGCCGCCGCCGTCGATCGGCTTCCCCTGATCGGGCGTCGGGTAGGTCGTGGTGGTGCCGTTGTAGTAATACGGCTTGGCCTTGCTGGACGTTGTGGTGCTTGACGTTTCGTCCGACGTGCCGTCGTCCACCGTCGACACCGAGAAGTTCGTATCGACGGTCACCCGAATGTGTCCGGGCTGGACGTTGGGATCGGGCTGACTGGGCGCGTCGAGGCCGAGCAGCTTGGCCACGTTGCGCGCGTCGGTCTCGGCCCCGACGCCGTAGGCGACGGTGCTCGCGGTCGGTTCGCCCGAGTTGCGGTCGCGGGTCTGACCGGTGGTGTAGCCGTGGTTCTGCAGCGCGTGGGATACCTCGGTCGCGAGCCCGCTCAAGCTGCCGGCATTGATCACGTCGACGACGGTCGACGGGCTGGGCTTGGCGGCCGTGGTGGCGGGCGTAGTGGTGGCAGGCGAGGCGCCGATGGCCGTCGCCACCTCGGCCTTGATCGCGGCCGGGTCGATGATGTTGACGTCCTGGCCGTCGATGTTGTCGTACCGCACCACCGGCAGCGTCCGGAACTCGACCTGGCCGCTAGAGGCAAGCGAGCCGAGCCGCTGGATCATCTCCTCGTCCCAACCGGCCGACAGCACCACATCCTTGCGCGCCACCGCCATCAGGCTCTTGAGCTTGTCCAGGTTGGTGAAGGTGCCGGCGGCCTGCAACTCCTGCATGACCGACGAGATGAACGCCTGTTGGCGGTGGGTGCGGTCCAGGTCCCCGTTTTCCAGGCCGTGGCGCTGCCGGACGAAGGACAGGGCCTGGGAGGCGTCCAGCGTCTGCCGCCCGGCCGGGAAGTCCGCGCCGGAGTACGAGTCGTAGACCGGATGGTTGAGGCAGACCTCCACCCCGCCGAGCGTCTGGGCCAGGTCGTAGAACCCGGCCAGGTTGACCTCGGCGAAGTAGTCGATGGGAACGCCGGTCAGGCTGCGCACCGCGCGCAGCGTCGCCGCCCGGCCGGCTTCACGGCCCTTGGTCTCGAGTTCCTTTTGGCTGCTGGTGCCCTGGTTGGCGAGCTTGTTTGCGACGTACTGCTTGGTGAGGCCGTACGCCTCCTTGATCTTGATGTGGTTGTATCCGGGGACCCCGTTGAAGGCCACCCAGTCGTCGCGGGGGATGGAGAAGGCGACCACTTTGTTGTCGGCACTGACGTGCACGAGGATCAGCGTGTTGGTGTTGTAGCCGCCGTCGTCGGAATCGCCTGCGTGGAGGTGCTTCAAGATCGACCAGGGTAGGTCGTTGCCGTCCTGATCCTTACGCGAGTCCAGCCCGATCAGAAGGATGTTCATGTCGTCGCCGCTGGACCGCGGGTCGTCGGGCTGCAAAGCGTTCGAGACGGTGATCCCGCCGAGCGCGCCGTGCGCGACGTAGTAACCCGCCCCGGTCAACCCCACCGCGGCCACCGAGATCAGCGCGCCCAGGGTGCGCGTCAGCCCCCTGCGGAAACGGGAGTGCTGACGGACGGCTCGGTGGCGGCGGTGGGCGCCGCCCGAGCGGGCCATCACAAACCTCTGCCCACACCCAGCGCATCACCAGGCACCGCACCGGCGGTTTGCGGCGATGTCGCTTCAAGCATGGTGTCAAGTATGCGTTAGCTTGCTGTGAAGCCCCCAATCGAGAACGCCCGCGAACCGGGCCCCGGCCGGCCGCCCGGGCACGAATTTTCCGACCCAATCTTCGCCTGACCAGCGCTTTCTAGTTGAAGCGTCGCGCGGTGGTCTCGACTAGGTCACACCGCCGCCCAGACCGACTCGAAGTCGTTACCGAGCTGGTACTGCGGCTAGCGGGCTTTGACGAGGTCGTCGCCGGATTCGTAGAAGATGGTGATGTTCGTGCCGGTCATGACCTCGGCGAGGTACACGCCCAGCGGCTCCACCTCGTAGTAGTAGTGGATGTTGCCTTGGGGGTCCACCGCCGTCGCGCACGAGAGGCCCGGCGCCCCGCATCGTTGTTTGATCGGTGCGGCCAGGACGGCGAGCACCACCAGCACGGCTATCCCGACCCTCACCGCGGCTTTGTTCAATCCTTGCTTCGCCGTGGGTGCCGGATGCATCACCGTTGGAGTGTAAGCGGCATGCCCGCCCGGGTCGGCCACGCGCAGTAGGGTTTCTCAGCTATGGCCACTGCAAACCCGGACGGCGCGCCGTCGCCGCAGACCCGGGTCGAGGTTCTGGGCAACATCGGACCCAACTGGTTCGCCTCGGTGATGGGCACCGGCATCGTGGCCATCGCCGGCGCCACCCTGCCCGTCCACGTGGTCGGGTTGCGCGCGTGGGTACGGGCCACGGTGGGGTGACGTAGCCAGTGACCGCCCACCAGGACGATCAGCGCGACGAGCAGGACGGCGGCGATCACCCAGACCACTTGGGCGAATGCGCGCAACCCGACCACGTGGACGGGCAGGGTGGCGCCGGCGATGGCCACGATGCCGGTGCCCATCACCGAGGCGAA
>NZ_LZIX01000116.1:0-1524 GCF_001666955.1 Mycobacterium sp. E735
CCCGCGGCCACACCGCTGACGCGTCAACGCCGTCTGGGGCTTCGCCCACGTTCTCTACCAGGCGTGATAGCCGACGACGGCCGCTGATCCGCAGCGCCGGGCGGCCGCCGCGGGTGCCAATCAATGTCGGCGCGATTCCGACCCGCATCAAAGCCGACGCCAGCGGGGAATGGGTATCGGGCGCGTGGGGATCGAGACCCAGAAGGTAATGGTCGCCCTCCGGATGACCGGCCGCCAGCGTCCAGGCCCGCAATTCACGCGGTCCGGGCAGCCAGCGCGGCGGCACCGTCTTGACCGCCCCGCGCGTCCATTCGGCCGCCAGGCTCACCAAGGCCGGGGTCACCGCCGTACGCACCAACGGCGTGTCCTCGTCGGTCCGGCAGATCTCGGGTTCCAGCCCCGCCTCGCGGATCATCTCGGCCAACGCGGCGGCGCGCCAGGCCTGATCCACCACCACGGAAAGGCGCGCACCCTGCCCCTCCGGCCCGCCGACCAAGACGATCTGACCGGAAGCCGCCAGCACCCCGGAGAGATCGGCGACCGCGGGGGGCACCGACTCCGCTGTGAAGAAGGAAAGCTGGCTCACGCCACCGACAGTAGGCCAGGTCCGCCATCCGCGTCTTGAGGCAACCGGCGCGGCGTCGCAAACCGGCCGCAATACGAAAACCCCCCGGCGGGCCCGCTACGCGGGACTGCACGGGGGGTTCGTGGAGATTCGGCTCGTCCTTTAGACGGAGCGGACTCCGGTGGCCTGGGGGCCCTTAGGGCTGTGGCCGATTTCGAACTCGACCTTCTGGTTTTCTTCGAGGGTGCGGAAGCCCGAACCCTGGATCTCCGTGTAGTGGACAAACACGTCGGCGGAGCCGTCTTCGGGGGCGATGAACCCGAAGCCCTTCTCCGCGTTGAACCACTTCACAGTTCCCTGTGGCATCTCTCGATCTTTCCTTTTCTTCTGGGTGCGGGGCATCGCCTTTCGATGCCCCGGGCCTGGTACGACCGCCATACCTCGCTCAGTCGCCGGAACTTCACCCGACCGATTAACCTCGCAGGAACCGCGGCCGCAACGATAGATCCTGCGAAAGTTTGACACGAACACAGAAGCTGCGACCGCAAATAGTCAACCATGTTCATCGCTTCGGCGACAGACTTGCGCCTTGGACGCGAGCTCAGCCGGGTCCAAGGAGGGTGCTGATGGCGAGTTTCGGCAGCGAGTTGCTCGCCGCCGCGCTCGCCGGTACCGCCGCCGACGAGCATCCGTTGCGGCACGTCGCCGAGCTGCCGCCGCGCGGCGGCCGCCCGCACCGCTGGCCGACATGGGCCGAGCCCGACGTGGTGCGCGCCTTCACCGACCGCGGCGTCATTTTGCCCTGGTCACACCAGTCGGCGGTCGCGGAATTGGCTCACTCCGGCCGCCACGTGGTGGTGAGCACCGGCACCGCGTCGGGCAAGTCGCTGGCCTACCAACTTCCCGTCCTCAACGCGCTGGCCACCGATCCGCGCGCCCGGGTGCTGTACCTGTCGCCG
>NZ_LZIX01000117.1:0-591 GCF_001666955.1 Mycobacterium sp. E735
TTTGATTTGTCGGTTGAGATTCCTTTGCGGGCAACGCTTTTCCGTGTGGGTTGCGATGAGCATGTGTTGGTGGCGGTGGCTCATCATATTGCCGCGGATGGGTGGTCGATTACGCCGTTGGTGCGTGATCTGGGGGTGGCTTATGGGAGTCGGTGTGCCGGTGGGGTGCCGGGGTGGGCGCCGTTGGCGGTGCAGTATGTGGATTACACGTTGTGGCAGCGGGCGCAGTTCGGGGACTTGGAGGATCCGGACAGCGCGATCACCGCTCAACTGACCTACTGGCTGGATGCGTTGGCGGGGATGCCGGAGCGCCTGGAGTTGCCGACGGATCGGGCGTATCCGTTGGTGGCTGATTATCGGGGTGCGCGGGTGGTGGTGGAGTGGCCGGCTGAGTTGCAGCGGCGGGTGCGGGCGCTGGCAAGTGAGCACAATGCGACCAGTTTCATGGTGGTGCAGGCCGCGTTGGCGGTGGTGTTGGGGAAGTTGGGGGCGACTTCGGATGTGGCGGTGGGCTTTCCGATCGCCGGGCGCCGTGATCCCGCGCTTGATGAGTTGGTCGGATTTTTCGTCAACACGCTGGTGTTGCGCACC